>JACMRO010000247.1 GCA_014376425.1 Rubritepida sp. | reverse complement strand
CGGCATCGGCTACCGCTTTTTCATCGTCTACGAATTGACGGAGGCCGACCGGGCGCGGGCGGTAGGGGCACTGGGCGCCTGGTGCAGGGCCGGCCTGCTGCAGCACGCGGTCGCCGCGCGGCTGCCGCTGGACGAGATCGTCGCCGCGCATGAGGCGGTGGAAAGCGGCACACTGATCGGCAACATGGTGGTGGACCTGCAATAGCCGACAGGGCATAGCCAGCCATGGCCAAATCCCCCGCCAAGCAACGTGGCCTGACCGTGCAGGTGCGCGCAGTCGCCGGCCGCAGCATCAAGAGCCGCGAGTGGCTGCAGCGGCAGCTCAACGACCCCTATGTGCAAGCCGCGCAGAAGGCCGGCTGGCGCTCGCGCGCCGCCTTCAAACTGATCCAGCTGGACGAGAAGTTCCATCTGCTGAAGCCCGGCCTGCGGGTAGTGGACCTGGGTGCGGCGCCCGGCGGCTGGATGCAGGTCGCGGCGGCGAAGGGTTGCCGCGTGGTGGGCTTGGACCTGCTGGAGATCGACCCCGTCCCCGGCACTCTCATCCTGCAGGGCGACTTCCAGGATGAGGCGGTGGAGCGGGCGGTGCTCGACGCGATGGCCGGCCCCGCCGACCTGGTGCTGTCCGACATGGCGCCCAACACCACCGGCCACGGGCCGACCGACCACCTGCGCATCATGGGCCTGGCCGAGATCGCGCTGGACTTCGCGGAGCGGGTGCTGGAGCCGGGCGGCGCCTTCGCGGCCAAGGTGTTCCAGGGCGGCAGCGAGGCGGCGATGCTGGTCCGGCTGCGGGCGCGTTTCGCCACGGTGAAGCACGCCAAGCCGGCGGCAAGCCGGAAAGACTCTTCCGAATTATATGTGGTGGCCACCGGCTTCCGGGGCTGATCGCCGCGCCGCCCCGGGGGCGGCGCACCCAAGGGCCGCTTCCGAACCAGCGCCGGAGGGAAATGCACCACCCCCGGCGCCGCGGGCCAGCACTTTCGCGGCGCGGGCCTGCTGGCGCCGGCAGGCTCAGCCGGCCAGCGCGCCCGCGGGCTGAAGGTCCGGCTCGGCGGCAGGCAGCGCCAGGCCCAGCGTCGCCGTCAGCCCGTCCAGGTGCCAGGCCAGGTCGAAATTACCCTCACGCGCGGCAACGATCATCTCGATGAGCTGCAGCCCCTGACCGCCGTCGCGATGGCGCTCCTCCGCCGGAACGCCGGATCGCTCATCCCAGCGCATCTGCAGCCGCCCCTCGGCGATCTCGGTGCTGACCGCGATGCTGCCGCCGTGCCGCAGCGCGCCATGCTTGCCCGAATTGACCGACAGCTCTCCCACCACAAGCGCAATGGCGTCCGCATTGCCGCGGTCCAGCCACAGCGCCGGCGGCGCCTCCAGCGCGATCGGGCAGGTCGGGCTGTTGAAGGGCAGAATAAGCGCGCTGAGCAATGGCGTCAGCGCGGCGGGAGCGGCATCGTCGCCGAACAGCGACTGCGCGGCCGCCAGCGCCGCCAGCCGGTCGGCCATCTCATCCGCGAACAGCTCGCGCTCGGGGTCACCCCGGGCAAAGCCACGCATCAGGCCAGACAGTATGGCGTAGGTGTTGCGCAGCCGGTGCCGCATCTCGCGCATCAGCACGTTCAGCGCCTCCCGGTCACGCCAGCGGGAGGTTACGTCGCGCGATATGCAGAGGTAGCCGGCCATGGCGCCGTCCCGGCCCCGCACCCCGGTGATGCTGACCTCCCACCAGCGCGGCGTGCCGCGCAAGGTTGGGAAATTGGCTTCAAATCGGCGTGTCCCGCCCTGTGCCGCCTGCTCGAAGGCCTCGGCGATGAGAAGCTGCACCGATCCGGGCCACAACTCCGCCCAATTCTGACCTCGGACCGCGGCGAAGTCGGGGATTTCCATGACGTCGAGGCCGTTGCGATTCATCCAGACCACCGCGCCGGCCAAGTCGACCAGCTTCACGCAGTCAGCGCTTTGTTCAAGCACAAGACTCAGTGTTTCGGCATCAAGCTGGTTCGGGTTTAGTGACACTCGCGTCGGCTACCATTTGTGTCAGGCGGGGGCAAGGCGATCAATCGGCGAAGGCGCTGGCCGCCTGGATCAGCGGGCGCCAGCGCGCCACCTCCGCGGCCAGGGATCCCCGGTGGTAGGCTGGGGT
>JACMRO010000246.1 GCA_014376425.1 Rubritepida sp. | reverse complement strand
GTCCAGGCACCAACCTTGAAGCGATAGAAACCAGGCGCCTGTGTCGCCGGAATGGCGGGCTGCGCGGTAGCCGGGCGGATCAGCTTCGCCGCGATGGCGGCAGAGCCCAGCAAGCCGGCGCCGATGAGAGCCCCGCGTCGTTCGATTGTCATGTTTCGCATCCCTGTTTGTCGCTCGCGCCGCTGCAGAAGTGATGCCGCAAACCAAAAGTAAAAGCCATGACGATGTATTCGGGCGCCACCACCAGCAACGGCGGTGGCCATGTCGAATCGTCCAACGGCTTTTAAGGTTCGATCCGTGGACGCCCAGGAGCATGGGCGGCCCGGGCCGCGTCGGCGCCACCCGACCAGATCTTCGCCCTGGGTAATGCGGCGTGCTTCGGTAGTGCGGCGGACGACGTGGCGCATCAGCAAAAAGACAGACGCCAGCGGCTTCGCTGCTAGGTCGACCGTGACGAGGGCGGCTCCTTCAGGGCCGCCAAGCCCGCAGTAACGTTGCAGAATCTGGACCGCGCCGCCGCCCAGGCAACGGTAGAAGCAGCGCACCAGTCGTGCCCCTATTCCAGGGCGACGGGCGGCAAAATCGCGGTCACGCTTTCGGTGGCGCGAAACCCACCACCGCCTCGACATGCGGCGACCAGAGGAACTGGTCGATGACGGCGGCCGGACCCAGCGTGTAGCCGGCCTGGCGCAGCACCCGCGCATCGCGCTCCAACGCCACCGGGTTGCAGCTGACATAGACGATGGCAGGCCTGGGGCTGCGGGCGATCTGGTCGATCTGTTCCGCGGCGCCCGCATAAGGCGGGTCGAGCACCACCACGGCGCATTTGGCCAGTTCGGCCGGCAGTAGCGGCTGGCGGATCAGGTCGCGCCGCGCTGCGGTAACGCGGCCGCCGGCGGCGCGCGCCCCGGCATCGAGCGCGGCCACTATCGCCGGGTCGCCCTCGAAAGCCAGCACCCGGGCGCGAGCGCTGAGCGGGAAGCTGAGCGTGCCCAGCCCCGCGAACAGGTCGGCGATGAGGGCGCTGCGCGGTAGCCGGGCCGGCAGCGCGGCCAGCACCGCGGCGACGATCGCCGCCTCGCCCTGTGCGGTCGCCTGCAGGAAGGCGCCAGGCGGCGGCGCAACCTCACCGCCCTGGAAGCCGTGCCGCACCGGGCTGATTTGCGCGGCCACACCCTCCCGCGTCGCGATGCGCTTCAGCCCCTCCGAGCGTGCGAAGTCGGCCAGCCGCGCGATGTCGGCCGGCGTCAGCTTGCCGTCCAGCCGCAGCAGCACGTCGGGCCCGCTGTCGAGCAGGTTGATCGCCGCATCCGATCGCATGCGAAGCGCTTGCAATGGCCGCAGCGCCGCCGCCAGCCTGGGCAACAGCGCCATGATCTCAGGCCGCAGCACCCGGCAATCGGGGATGGCCAGCACGCCGGCCGGGCCGTGGAAGCCGATCACCAGCGACCCGTCCGGCTGCCTGATGACCGACAAATCGGCCCGGCGACGGGAGGCTGGCGGGCTGACATGGGCCAGCACCGGCGCCGCATCGCCAAAGCCCGCGGCGCGGAGCGCATGCTCGATGCGGCCACGCTTCCATTCGGTTTGCGGCGCCGTGGCCCAGTGCTGCAAGGCACAGGCGCCGCAGAGCGGGAAATGCGGGCAGGGCGGGTCGACCCGCTCCGGGCTCTCGACCGTGAGCCGGCCGTCATCGGAAAGCGTCTCGCTCGGCAGAGCGCGCGGGATGTGCCGGCGCGTGCCGTCCGCCAGCAGCGCCACGCCGTCGCCGGCGCTGCCCATCATGGTGATGGTCAGGGTCACTCCTTCGGCCCGCGCTCGGCCAGCATGGTCTCGAACACGAAGGCCAGCATCGCCGCCATGAAGGCGACCATCGCCAGGCTCAGCAGCACCGCCAGCATCACCCCGTTCTGGCCGCCCATCAGCGCGGCGCTGAAAGTCCACATGATTTGCGAGGCAACCAGAAATGCCGAGACGGCGCAAAGCTGCACAGAACGCCGCGCCCAGAACGAGCGCCGCTCCAGCCAGGCTCGTTCACCGGGTTGGGCGCCGTCGCGCATCCGGTCCAGGATCCGGGTCAGCCGCGTGGTCAGCGCGTTCAACGCCGTCATCGTCGCCGTCAGCAGGAAGGCGGGCGCCAATGCCATGCCGATCGCCCGCTCTACCGATTCGAAGGTGGTCAACCGAAGGCGTTGAGCCCGGTCTGGGCGCGCCCCAGGATCAGGGCGTGCACATCGTGCGTGCCCTCATAGGTGTTCACCGTCTCGAGGTTCATGAGGTGGCGGATGACATGGTATTCATCCACGATCCCGTTGCCACCGTGCATGTCACGCGACATGCGCGCGATATCGAGCGACTTGCCGCAATTGTTACGCTTTACCAGGGAGATCATCTCCGGCGCGACGCGACCCTCGTCGAACAACCGGCCAACGCGCAGCACCGCCTGCAGGCCCAGCGTGATCTCCGTCTGCATGTTGGCCAGCTTGAGCTGGATGAGCTGCGTCTGCGCCAGTGGTTTGCCGAACATTTTCCGGTTGAGCGTGTAATCGCGCGCGCGGTGCCAGCAATCCTCTGCCGCCCCCAGCGCGCCCCAGGCGATGCCGTAGCGGGCGCGGTTGAGGCAGGAGAATGGGCCGGCCAGCGACTTTACACCCGGCAGGCGGTTCTCCTCCGGGACGAAGACATCGTCCATCATGATCATGCCGGTGACCGAGGCGCGCAGGCTGAACTTGCCCTCGATCTTGGGGAAGGTGAGGCCCTTCATGCCGCGCTCGAGCAGAAAGCCCCGCAGGAGGCCCTCGTCATCCTTGGCCCAGACCACGGCGACATCGGCGATGGGGGAATTGGTGATCCAGGTCTTCGAGCCGGACACCAGGTAGCCGCCATCCACCTTCTTCGCCCGGGTGCGCATCGAGGAGGGATCGGAGCCGGCATCGGGTTCGGTCAGGCCAAAGCAGCCCACCATCTCGCCGGTGCGCAGCCGGGGCAGGAACTTCTGCTTCTGCTCTTCCGAGCCGAAGGCGTGGATCGGGTACATCACCAGCGACGACTGCACGGAGAAGGCGCTGCGGTAGCCGCTGTCGACCCGCTCGACCTCACGCGCCATCAACCCGTAGGCGACGTAGCTGACGCCGGCGCAGCCATAGCCCTCCAGCGTGGCGCCCAGGAAACCCTGCTCACCGAACTCGTTCATGATGTCGCGGTCGAAGGTCTCGTTACGATTGGCCATCAGGATGCGCGGCATCAGCCGGTCCTGGCAGAAAGCGCGCGCGGCGTCGCGGATGAGGCGCTCATCCTCGGTCAGCTGGTCTTCCAGCAGCAGCGCGTCGTCCCACTGGAAGCCAGCACGGATGGGGCTCATGACGTTCATGGCAATGTCCTCCAGGGGGTGCGCCGCGGTTCCGGCGCTTTCCGTATGTGATGGTCGGCGTCGGTGCCGCAAGCCTGGCAGGCTACTCTGCGTTGGCAATTTCCGGCGCCGGCGCTTCTGTCTCTGGCGCGTCCGCCGGTCGCTCGCGACGGAACTTCGGGATGGCGATCAGCATGAAGGCCGGGGTGCTGTCGCCAAAACCGCGGACCGAGGGGCCCAGGTCGTCGTCGCGCCGGCGCGGCCGGTCGTCGCGGCTTTCGGGGCGGCCCTCGGGGCGGCGGGGACGATCATCGCGGCTTTCGGCAGGGCGGGGCCGGTCCTCACGGCCTTCGCCGCGCCCTTCGCTGCGGCTCTCGGAGCGCCCTTCGTTGCGGGTCTCGCCACGACCTTCGGGGCGACCGCTTAATGGCGGTGCCTCGCGCAGCACGTCGGCGGGCACGTCCAACGCGGCCGGCGTCGGCACATCGCGGCGGGGCCTGACGGCGCGTTCGCGCGGCGCGCGATCTTCCCGCGGGGCGCGTTCCTCGCGCGTACCGCGTCCACTCCGCTCCGGCGTCCGGCTGCCCGGGCGCCCGGCGGTGGCGACTGGACGCCCGGCAGCGGCGCTGCCCGAACGCCCGGCAGCGGCGCTGCCCGAACGCCCGCTGGCGGCGCGGCCACGGCCGCGTGGCTTCGTCATGGCCTCGGCGATCTCCTCGTCGGACACTATGTCCAGCCCCTCGATCACGATGCGTGGCATCTGCTGGCCGATCAGCTTCTCGATACCGGCCACGTTGCGCGCGTCATCGGACGTGGCGATGGAGAAGGCGCGCCCCTCTCGCCCAGCACGGCCGGTGCGGCCGACGCGATGGACGTAGTCTTCCGAATGGAATGGCACGTCGAAATTAAAGACGTGGCTCAGCCCGCCAATGTCGATGCCCCGGGCCGCGACGTCGCTGCACACCAGCAGCTGCAATTCATTTGCCTTGAAGGCATTCAAAGTCGAAAACCGGACCGACTGATCCAGGTCGCCATGCAGGGCGCCCACCTTGAAGCCGTGCTTCTTCAACGACTTGTAGAGGACATCGACCTCGATCTTGCGGTTGCAGAAGATCAGCGCATTGCCGACATCCTCACTCACGATCAGCCGGCGCAGCGCCTCGCGCTTGTCGTTCGGCTGCACATAGACCAGCGCCGAGGTAATGGTCGTCGCCACCGAGGCGGGGCGGGAGACGGTGATCTCACGCGGATTCTGCAGGAATGCATCGGCCAGGCGGCGGATCTCGGGCGCCATGGTGGCCGAGAAGAACAGCGTCTGCCGCGTCGGCGGCAACATGCCGACGATTCGCTCGACATCGGGGATAAAGCCCATATCCAGCATGCGGTCGGCTTCGTCGATCACCAGCAGTTTGCAATCGGCCATCAGGATGCGGCCGCGGTCGAACATATCCAGCAGCCGGCCGGGGGTGGCGATGAGGACGTCCACGCCCTCGTTCAGCACCCGCTTCTGCTCGTCCATGCTCTCGCCGCCGATCAGCAGCGCGTGGTTGAGGCCGAGATACTTGCCGTATTTCACAAAATTCTCGGCGACCTGGAGCGCCAGTTCACGCGTCGGCTCCAGGATCAGGCTGCGCGGCATCCGCGCCTTGGCGCGTGAGCCCGACAGGATATCCAGCATCGGCAGCACGAAGCTGGCGGTCTTGCCGGTGCCGGTCTGGGCGCAGCCCAGCACATCGCGGTTCATCAGGATGACCGGAATGGCCTGCTCCTGAATCGGCGTGGGGTGCAGGTAACCGCTTTCCTCGACGGCGCGCAGCAGTTCGTCACTCAGGCCAAGGTCGGCGAAGGTGATGCGGGGCTGTGCGGGTTCGTCGTCCTTGGCATCGGTCGCTTCGCCCTGGAGGCTGTCCGCCGCGTCGTCGGGCATAGCACCGGTGGGTTCATCCTCCTCGACAGGCGCGCCGTCCGGAGCGTGTGTCGCTGCCAGCGCCTCGGTCGCTACCAGGCCTTCCGGCAAAGCCGGTTCAGCCGGGAACTCAGGCGGCAACGGCGCCAGGCTCTCGGTGCCGGCCTCGGCCTGGATCGGGGTCGGATGCACATAGCCCTGGTCGGTCAGCGCGCGCAGGATTTCCGGCGCCAGACCGAAGTCGGCGAAGCGCACGGTGGCGATCGGTTCAACGGCCAGCGGCACGGGCGCGGCATCG
>JACMRO010000245.1 GCA_014376425.1 Rubritepida sp. | reverse complement strand
GGCGGCCCTGGAACAGGGCGGCGTTGGCCAGCGTTACACCCTGGGCGGCCAGGATGTCAGCCTGGCCGACCTGTTGGGACACATCGCCGGCAGCTTTGGCCGGCGCGCGCCGGTGCGACTGCCGCGTGCCCCCCTGTTCCCCTTAGCCTGGGCGGCAGAGCAGGTAGCGCGGATGACCGGGCGCGAGCCGATGCTGACGCTGGATGGGCTGCGCATGGCCGGCCACACGATGTATTTCGACCCGTCCCGCGCCCGGAGCGAACTTGGCTTCGTGGCCCGCCCCTGGCAGCAGTCGGTGGATGGCGCCGTCGCCTGGTTCCGCCAGGCGGGCATGCTGTGATCTGGCTCGGCGCGGCGGCCTGCCTTTCCTGGGCGGTGCTGCTGCTGGGTCGCGGCATGTTCTGGCTGGGCCGCGAGCATGACCGCGCGCCAGCGCCCGACCCGGCAGCGTGGCCCGCCGTGACCATCCTGGTGCCGGCGCGGGACGAGGCGCAGACCATCGGCACCGTGGTCGCGGCGCTGCGGGCGCAGGACTACCCGGGCGAGTTCAGCCTATGGGTCATCGACGACCGCAGCACCGACGGTACGGCTGCGCTGGCCTCGGGCGCCGATGTGGTCACCGGCGGGCCGCGCGCGCCGGGCTGGACCGGCAAGCTGTGGGCGCTGCAACAGGGGCTGGACGCGGCCCGGCCCGACACCCCCTACCTGTTGTTCACCGACGCCGACATCCTGCATGCCCCCGACAGCCTACGCCGCCTGGTCGCCCGGGCCGAGGCGGGCGGGCTGGTGCTGACAAGCCTGATGGCGCGACTGCGCTGTGAAAGCCCTGCCGAACGCTGGTTCATTCCGGCGTTCATCTTCTTCTTTCAGATGCTCTACCCCTTCGCCTGGGCGAACGACCCGCGGGCGCGGACCGCAGCGGCCGCCGGCGGCTGCGTGCTGCTGCGGCGCGAGGCTCTGGTCCGTGCCGGCGGGCTGGCGGCTATCCGTGGCGCCATGATCGATGATTGCGCGCTTGCGTCCATCCTGAAGCCGCAGGGGCCGACCTGGCTGGGGCTGACCGATCGCGTGGTGTCGCTTCGAGCCAGCCCGGATCTGGGGCCGATCCGCCGCATGGTCGCGCGCACCGCTTATGCCCAGCTGCGGCACAGCCCGGTTGTTCTGGTGGCGATGCTGGGCGCGCTCAGCCTGGTGTTCCTGGCGCCGCCCTGGCTCGCGCTGTTCGGGCAGGGCCCGGCGCGCGTGCTGGGGATTGCCGCCTGGGCCGCGATGGCGCTGGCCTTCGCGCCCACGCTGCGTTTCTACCACCTGTCGCCCTGGCGCGGCCTGGCGTTGCCGGCCATCGCCGTCGCCTACATGCTGTTCACCCTCGACAGCGCCTGGGCGCATCATCGCGGCCGCGGCGGCATGTGGAAGGGCGAGGCGGCGCCGAAGTCTTGACCCCGCTGCACCACACGGGTCATGCGGCGGTCGGCACCACCTCGGTCGCTTCCTTGGCATGCGCCTCGGCATGCGCCACGCACGCGCTCACCGCGTCATGCAGGGAGGCGGTGTAGTGATCCGCCCCGAACGCGGCCTGCAACGCGGTGTCGGCCAGCACGGGCGCCTCCGCCGGCCATAGCCCGACCAGGATCGGCGCCTTTGGTAGCCGGGCGCGAAGGCGGCGGATCAGGTAACGCAGATGCGCAGGCTGGCCGGAGACTTCGAGGTAGGCGATGCAGACCATCTCCACGCCCGTCACATCCAACGATTTCACCCGGTCCCGCGCCACGTCGCCATGCGGCACCAGCCGGGCGCCGATCCCCCGCTTCACCAGCAGTTGGGCCAGCATCGCCGCCCCCGCCTCGTCCAACGGGCCGCGGCCCGCGATGCACAATACCGCGCCGGGGCTACGCCAGGCGTCGGGCATGGCATCGGGCGTCGGTGGCGGGGGCGCCTGCGGCAAGGGCGCATCGGTCGCGCTGACGGCGCTGGCGGTGGCCGATGACGCAGCGTCCTCGCCCGCCTTCGGCCTCGGATCGGTATCCGGCCGTTCGCTGAGGTCGTTCACCAGGCTGAGCGCAGTATCGCGAAGCCGCTCCAGAAGGTCGGCATTCAGCACCCCGCGTTCCGCATCATTCGCCGCCAGCTGCAGGCCCTTCAGCGCGACCTCGTCATAGTAGGAGGAGAGCGAGCGTTCTTTCAGCAGCGCCTCCGCCGCATCCAGCGCCTGGTCCGGGTCACCGCCGAGCATGCGTTGGTAAAAGGCTTCGGGCGGGGTCAGGGCCGGGCGGTCCCCCAGCAGGACGTCGAGGAATTCGAGCCGCTTCACATGCCGGCCGAGCACAATCAGGCACAGCGTCAGGGGCATCGAGAGAATGAGCCCGATAGGCCCCCACAGCCACGACCAGAAGATTGCGGCCACGACCACGGCGACGGGGGAGATACCGGTCGAGTGGCCATAGGCCAGCGGCTCCACCACCTGCCCCGTCACCAGATCGGCGGCAAGGAAGAAGGCGGCGGTCCAGAGCGCCGTGCCCCAGCCCGGATCGATGGCGGCGGCTATCCCGATGGGCAGGGCCGCGCCCAGCGCGGTGCCGATATAGGGCACGAACCGCAACAATGCCGCGATGATCCCCCAAAGGATCGGGGAAGGTACGCCGATGAAATACAAACCTATCGCGACCACACAGCCGAAGCAGCCATTGATGGTCAACTGGGCGAGGAAATAGCGGCTGAGCCGGCTGGCGGCATCGCCCAGTGCGGTGGTGGTGCGGTGCAGGTCGGTGGCGCCCGCCAACCGGATGAGGCGATCACGCAGGTCATTGCGCTGCAGCAGTACGAAAATGGTGACGACCAGTACGATCGCCATGGTCTCCAACGGGTGCAGGATGGGCGTCAGGATGCTGGTGACCACAGCCAGGGGCGAGCTGGGCGGCGCCGGGACAGGGGCCGCGGCAGGGGGCGGTACATTGGGCACCCCAGGGGGTATCAAGGAGGGCACGCCAGGGGGCACGCCAGCGACGGGCGGCGAATCGGATGGTTGCGGCAGCCCCAGGCCACCGGTCACAGAGGCGAACTGGCCCAGCACGAGATCCTGCAGCGCAACAAGCTTGACCTGGACCGCAGCGGTGTAGCGCGGCAGGTCGCCCGCCAGTCCGGCAATCTGGGCGCCGATGATGGCGCCGACCAGGATGATGACACCCAGCGCCAGTACGACCGAAATCACCACGGCAAGCCCACGCGGCACCCAGGCACGCCGTAGCAAATCCACCAGGGGTGCGAGGACGAAGGACAGCAGAATCGCGAGGGTGATCGGGACCAGGACGTCCTTGGCGAAATACAGGCCTGACACGGCGACCACGGCACCCACGATGCCGACGAGAGTGCCGATACCCGGCACCTGGGCGGCCACCACCGAGGTGGGAGGCCGCGATCGCGGCCCGGTGTCAGACATCCCCGCGCAGCCTGCCTGCCGAAGCCAAGAAGCCGTGCGCCGCCACGCTTAGAACCAGTGCCGATGCGGCTGGGGTGCTGTGGTCCGGCCGAACAGGAAGCCCACCAGCGCCGCGATGCCCACCGCCGCCAACGGGTTGGACCGGACGATGTCGGACGCGCCGGCCATGCCGTCAGCCAGGGCGTCACGCGTCTTCTGGACGACGGCGTCGGCCCCCG
>JACMRO010000244.1 GCA_014376425.1 Rubritepida sp. | reverse complement strand
GATGCGGTGCAGAAGCCCAAGTCCGGCCACCCCCGCATGCCCATGGGCATGGCCGACGCCGCCACAGCCCTGTGGGGGGGCGTGCTGAAATACGATGCCGCCGACCCGGCCTGGCCGGACCGCGACCGCTTCATCCTCAGCGCGGGCCACGGTTCGATGCTGCTCTACGCGCTGCTGCACCTGACCGGGCATGCCGGGCTGTCGATGGACGACATCCGCCGCTTCCGCCAGCTCGATGCCGTCACCGCCGGCCACCCCGAGCGGGGCGAGCATCCGGCCATCGAGATGACGACCGGGCCACTGGGCCAGGGCATCGCCAGCGCCGTCGGCATGGCGCTGGCGGAGCGGCACCTGGCGGCGCGTTTCGGCAAATCGCTGGTCGACCACCGCACCTGGGTCATCGCCTCGGATGGCGACCTGCAGGAGGTGATCAACCACGAGTGTTCATCTCTGGCCGGGCATTACCGCCTCGAAAAACTCTGCGTGCTGTGGGACGACAACGGCATCAGCATCGATGGCGGCACCGAGCTGTCATTCACCGAGGACGTGCTGAAACGCTACGCCGCCTATGGCTGGGCGGTGAAGCGGGTGAACGGGCACAGCCCGTCCGCGTTGCTCGGCGCCATGGGCTACGCCCTGCGCAGCCGCAAGCCGACGCTGATCGCCTGCCGCACCATCATCGGTTTCGCCGCGCCGAAGAAGGCCGGCACCGCCGGCAGCCACGGCGCGCCGCTGGGCGATGACGAGATTTCCGGCGCGCGGGCGGCGATGGGCTGGAACCACCCGCCCTTCGAGATGCCCGAGGGCATCAAGGCGGCCTGGGAACGCGCCGGTGCGCGCGGCGGCGGCACCCGCCGTTCGTGGCTGAAACGCCTGGCCCGCCACCCGCAGAAGGCCGAGTTCGAACGCGCCATCGCCGGCCGTCTGCCGGAGGGCTGGACTGATGCGCTGAACGCCCACCGTACCGCCATCGCACAGAGCCGGCCCAAGCTCGGCACCCGCATCGCCAGCCAGCAGGCGCTGGCGGCACTGGTGCCCGCGGTGCCCGAGATGATCGGCGGCTCGGCCGATCTCACCGGCTCCAACAACACCGATGTGAAGGGCATCCCCATCATCCGCCCGGGCGACTACGCCGGGCGTTATATGCATTGGGGCGTGCGCGAACACGGCATGGCGGCGGCGATGAACGGCATGGCGCTGCATGGCGGCATCATCCCCTATTCCGGCACCTTCCTGATCTTCGCCGACTACCTGCGGCCCTCGCTGCGGCTGGCCGCGCTGATGGGCACGCGGGTGATACACGTACTGACCCATGACAGCATCGGCCTGGGCGAGGACGGCCCGACGCACCAGCCGGTCGAGACGCTGGCATCGCTGCGCTGCATCCCCAACCTGCACGTCTTCCGCCCGGCCGACGCGATGGAGACGGCGGAATGCTGGGAGCTGGCGCTGCGCCGCACCGATGGCCCAAGCGTGCTGGCGCTGAGCCGGCAGGCCGTCCCCGCCCTGCGCGACGATGCCGGCGAGAATCGCTGCGCCCGGGGCGGCTACGTGCTGGCCGAGGCCGAGGGCGCGCGTCAGGTCACCCTGATCGGCACCGGCTCTGAGGTGCAACTCGCCCTCGTCGCGCAAAAGACCCTTGCGGCCGAGGGCATAGCCGCCGCCGTGGTCTCGCTGCCGTGCTGGGAGCTGTTTCTGGCCCAGCCGGCCGCCTGGCAGGCCGCCGTGCTGGGCCAGGCGCCGCGCGCCGGCATCGAAGCCGCCATCGGCTTCGGTTGGGAGCGCATCCTGGGCGCGAATGGCGCGTTCGTGGGAATGACCGGCTTCGGCGCCTCAGCCCCTGCCGAGGCGCTGTACGAGCATTTCGGCATCACCGCCGCGGCACTGGTCAGTGCGGCAAGGGGCCTGGTGACAAGGCGTGCCCGCGCCCCTGCTGCTGTTCCCACCGGCCACGGGGGGGCCGCGCCCCCCTGCTGCTGGCCGCCTGGCCCATGGGGGCCCCGGCCCCCCCCCCGAGAGGGCGCCGCCGTCTGCCATGGCGGCCTGGGCGACGTTTCGCCACCGTTGGCGGGCCAGCATCGGACGCGTTGCCTGTCGCCGGGTGCGCAACGCGATGGGCGGGTGCTACGGGAGGCATCACGATACCGGCTTCGCGCTGTACCGGCGCCGGCGAATTCCAACCGCCCATCACGGGCATAAGGGGACTGAACAGATGAGCGTGAAGGTCGGCATAAACGGGTTCGGGCGTATCGGTCGGCTGGTGCTTCGCGCCATGATTGAGAGCGGGCGGACCGATGTGGAGTGCATCGCGATCAACGATCTGGGCTCGGTCGAGGCCAACGCGCATCTGTTCAAGTATGACAGCGTGCATGGCCGGTTCGACGGCACCGTCACCGTCGATGGCCAGAAGATCACCATCACCCGCGGCGGCCGCACCTACGGCCCGATCACCGTCTCGGCGCAGCGCGACCCGGCGCTGGTGCCATTCCAGGGCGTCGACGTCGCGATGGAATGCACCGGCATTTTCACCAGCAAGGAGAAGGCCGGCCTGTTGCTCAAAGCTGGGGCGCGAAAGGTGCTGATCTCCGCGCCGGGCGAGGATTCCGACGCTACCATCGTCTATGGCGTGAACGAGAAAATCCTGACGCCGGCGATGACCATCGTCAGCAACGCCAGCTGCACCACCAACTGCCTGGCGCCGATGGTGCATGTGCTGGACCAGGCCTTCGGCATCCTGCGCGGCTACATGGTGACCATCCACGCCTACACCGGCGACCAGAACACGGTGGACACGCTGCACAAGGATTTTCGACGTGCCCGCGCGGCGGGGGTGAGCATGATCCCGACCAGCACCGGTGCCGCCAAGGCCGTGGGCCTGGTGATGCCGCATCTGAACGGCAAGCTGGACGGCACTTCGATCCGCGTGCCGGTGCCCGATGTGTCGGTCGTCTCGCTCGACGTGAACCTGCGTGCCGAGGGCGTGACGAAGGAGATGGTGAACGCAGCCATGAAGGCGGCCGCCGATGGGCCGCTGAAGGGCATCCTGGACTACACCACCGAACAGCTCGTCAGCGTCGATTTCTACACCAACCCGGCGAGCTGCACCTTCGACGCGACGCAGACGCAAAGCCTGGACGGCGGCGCCATGGTCCGCGTCATGGGCTGGTACGACAACGAGTGGGGCTTCTCAAACCGGATGAGCGACACGGCGGCGCTCTACGGCAAGCTGTGAGGTGAGGGGGAGCGGCCGCGCGGCCGCCTCACCTCTTCAGGCGAAGATGAAGTCGTTCGCCGTCAGCTTCGCCACACCGCGAACGTCGACCTGGCTGGTCCCGAACCTGACCGCGGTGCTGCTGTTGGTGGCCTGGCCACCCCCCACCGCGTCCCCGGTCGCGTGGTTGGCCAGGATGTTGGCCGTGCCGTCGCCACTGTCGTAGGCGCCGAGGTCTGCACGTGGTTGGCCTTCCGAACAGGTGTGAACCCGCCCGCGCGGCGTGCCGGCCACTTGCTTTACCGGCCCCGTCGCCGTGCTATCACCGGCGGAGAGGGGCTGCGCCGGCTTCTTGCTTCTGCTGGAGAGCCCGATGTCTTTTCGCACCCTCGACGATCTGCGTGCCGCCGGGCAGCGCGTGCTGCTACGCGCCGACCTCAACGTACCGGTGCGCGACGGCCAAATCACCGACACGACCCGCATCGATCGCCTGGCGCCGACTATCCGCGAATTGGCCGATGCCGGCGCCCGGGTCATCGTGTGCAGCCACTTCGATCGTCCCAAGGGCCAGCGCGTACCGGCCATGAGCCTGCGGCCCATGGCCGCCGCGCTGAGCCGAGCACTCGGCCGCCCGGTCGCCTTCGCCGATGACTGCATCGGCACCGTGGCTGAGACCGCCGTGGCGGAGCTTGCCGATGGCGAGGTGCTGCTGCTGGAGAACACCCGCTTCCACAAAGGCGAGGAGGCGAACGACCCTGCCATGGCGGCTTCCCTGGCGAAGTTGGCCGATGCCTTCGTGAACGACGCGTTCTCGGCCGCGCACCGCGCCCATGCCAGCACCGAGGGCGTGGCCCGTTTGCTGCCCAGCTACGCCGGCCGGCTGATGCAGGCGGAGCTGGAGGCGCTGGACCGCGCGCTGCTCAACCCCGCGCGCCCGGTAATGGCGATCGTGGGCGGCGCCAAGGTCTCCAGCAAGCTGGACCTGCTGGGCAACCTGAGTTCGCGCGTGGATGTGCTGGTGATCGGCGGCGCCATGGCCAACACCTTCCTGGCCGCGCAAGGCATGGGCATGGGTCGCAGCCTGCAGGAGGCCGAGATGCACCAGACCGCGCGCGACATCATGGCCGGTGCGGCGGCGCGCGGCTGCACCATCATGCTGCCGGTGGACCTGGTGGCGGCGTCGGAGTTCCGGGCGAATGCGCCGCATCGGGTGGTGCCGGCCGACGGCACGCCGGCGGATATGATGGCGCTCGATGTCGGGCCTGCCACGGTGGCGGCGGTGGTTGCGAAACTTGCCGAATGCCGCACCCTGGTCTGGAACGGCCCCTTCGGCGCCTTCGAAATCGAGCCTTTCGACGCGGCGACGGTGGCGGTGGCGCGGGAGGCGGCGCGGCTGACCGAGGCCGGCACCCTGGCCAGCATCGGCGGCGGCGGCGACACCGTCTCTGCGTTGAAGCACGCCGGAGTGGCGGAGCGGATGACCTATGTGAGCGCGGCCGGCGGCGCCTTCCTGGAGTGGCTGGAAGGCAAGGAACTGCCCGGCGTGGCGGCGTTAACGGTCGGTTAGGATTTCCGCGGCAGAGTGCCTGCATGATCTCGCTGAACAATCTGGCGGCCTTTTCGCAGGAGGCCGCGCGCGTCCGGCCTGGCCAGGGAGCGTCCCCGGGGGCATCCCCGGTCCAGCCCGTGCAATCGCGCGCCGCGCAGGACGCGCCGCAGCCGCAGCGCGCCCTGGGGGCGGTGCCGCCGCAACCCGCCCGGCCGCTGCCCAGGGGCTCGCTGCTCGACCTGCGGGTGTGAGGCGGCCGCGCTGGGGTAGCTGGCGCCACGAAGCACCTTGACGCGCCCGGCGTTTGCAACCGGCCCGCGCCGCGCTACGCAGGCATCATGCTCCCGCTTGCCGGCCTGAAGATCGTAGAACTGGGCCACTACATCGCCGCCCCCTTCGCCACCCGGCTGCTGGCCGATCTGGGCGCCGAGGTCATCAAGGTCGAACCTCCCGAGGGCGACCCGGTGCGCGGCTGGGGGGCCACGCATCAGGGCCACCCGGTCTGGTTCAGCGTGCATGGCCGCAACAAGCTCAGCGTGACGCTGGACCTGAAAAGCGCCGAGGGTCGGGACAAGATCATCGCGCTGGCGGGGCGGGCCGATGGGCTGATCGAGAATTACCGGCCGGGCTATCTCGAACGGGTCGGGCTGGGGCCGGCGGTGCTGCACGCCGCCAACCCCAACCTGATCATCGCCCGCGTCTCGGGCTACGGCCAGGACGGGCCGTATCGCGACAAGCCGGCCTTCGGCGCCATCGGCGAGGCGATGGGCGGCCTGCGCCACCTTACCGCAAACCCCGGCCAGGAGGCGCTGCCGCCGCCCCGCTGCGGCGTGTCGATCAGCGACGACCTGGCCGGCATGTATGCGGCGATGGCCGTGGTCAGCGCCTGCTGGGGGGTGAAGCATGGCAACCATGCGGGCCGGGTGATCGACCTGGACCTGGTGTCAAGCGTGTTCTCGCTGATGGAGGGCATGCTGCCGGAATACGGGCTGTTCGGCTGGGTGCGGCAGCCGCAAGGGGCGGCGATCAAGACCGCCGCCCCCACCAACACCTACCCCTGCGCCGATGGCAAATGGCTGTGCATCGCAGGCAATTCAGACCTGATTTTCCGCCGGCTGATGGCGATGATCGGCCGGGCGGACATGGCCGCCGACCCGCGCCTGGCCACCAACGCCGGCCGGTGCGACAACGCGGTCGAGCTGGACACCGCCATCGCCGCATGGACCAGGACCGTCACCGCCAAGCAGGCCGAGGACGCGCTGGACGCGGCGGAAGTCCCCTGCTCGCGCCTTTATGACATGAAGGATTGCGTCGACGACCCGCATTTTCAGGCGCGTGACCTGGTGATGGAGGTGGACGACCCGCTGCTGGGCCGCGTGCTGCACCCCGCCGCGCCGTTCAAGTTCGATGGCGTCAGCAGCCGCGAGATGGTGCGCTGGACCGGGGCGGCCGCCGGGGCCCACAATGACTATGTGTTCAAAGAACTGCTGGGAGGCCAGGCATGATCGAGCTCAGCGAGGTCAGCCCGCGCGACGGGCTGCAACCGGTGAAGAACTTCGTCCCCACCGAGGTGAAGATCGAACTGGTTCGCCGCCTGCACGCCGCCGGCCTGCGCCGCATGGAGGTCGGCAGTTTCGTCAGCCCGCGCGCCATTCCGCAAATGGTCGACACCGCCGAGGTGCTGCGCGCCGCCCTCGAACTGCCGGGCCTGGAATGCACCGTGCTGGTGCCCAACCGCCGCGGCTTCGATGCCGCCATGCAAGCCGGCGCCCATCGCCTGGGCTTCTTCATGAGCGCCACCGAGGCGCATAACCAAGCCAACCTGAACCGCAGCCTGGAGGACGGCGTGCGCGAGCTTACCGCCCTGGTGCGCGACACGCCGCCCGACCGCAGGATCCGCTTCAACATCAGCACCGCCTATCATTGCCCGTTCGAGGGCGTGGTGCCGGAGGATGCGGTGGCCAGGCTGGTGGACCGTGTCGCGGCGCTGCACCCGACGATGGAGATCAGCCTGTGCGACACCACCGGCAACGCGGCGCCGGACCAGGTGGGGCGGGTCATGGGCCGCGCCATCGCGGCGCACGGCCCCCGCTTCGCCTTCCACGGCCACGACACCTACGGCATGGGGGTGGCCAACACCGTTGCGGCGTATGAGGCCGGGTGCCGGGTGTTCGATGCCGCGGCCGGCGGCATCGGTGGCTGCCCCCACGCGCCCGGGGCCACCGGCAATGTGGCGATGGAGGATGTCGTCTGGGCCTTCACCCGCATGGGGCTGGCGACCGGCACGCATTGGGCGCCGCTGCTGGAAGCCGCGGATTACGCAGCGCGGATCGAGGGCGCCACGCCGGGCGGGCGGGTGCGAGGCGTGCCGGCGGCGCGGGCTGCCTGAATTGCCGGACCATACGCGGCACTCGCGTCACGCAGCGCGAAAGGGGTGAGTGGGGCTGCACCGTCGCGCGGGTTGCGCGTTCCCCGGCACTTGATCCAATCGCGCGGTTTCATCTCCCGCACGACCAGCATCGCTTCCGGAGCGCAGGAATTTCCACGCCACAACGCTTCCGCACGGCGAACGCGCTGCCTTTCGGCGCCAGAAAACAGCACTCCGGTGATCCAGTGGCCAGGTCCAGCCCGGCCATGCCGGGGGTGATGGGCTATTCGGGCCTGATGTTGGCGCTGCGGATCACCTCGCCCCAGCTCGCCGTGTCCCGCGCCAGCAGCGCGCGCAGCGCCTCGGCGCCGCCCGTCAGCATCTCTACACCCTGTTCGGCCATGCGCGAGACCAGCGTGACGTCGGTCGTCGCGACCTGCAGCGCCGCCTGCAGCCGGGCAATCACCGGTGCGGGCGTCCCGGCCGGCGCGAACAGCCCCTGCCAGAACACCGCCTCGTAGCCCGGCACGGTATCGGCGATGGGCGGCACCTCGGGCATGGTCGGCGCCCGGGTCAGGCTGGTGATGCCCAGCGCCCGCGTCGCACCCTCGCGCACCGTCGGCTGCGCCTCCTGCACCGCGTTGAACATGCCCTGGATGCGGCCGGCACGCAGCTCCAACAGCCCCGGCGCACCCCCGCGGAACGGCACATGCACCAGATCGATACCGGTGCGGGCCACCAACAGCGCCTGGGAGAGGTGGTTCACCGCGCCGGTGCCGGAACTGCCGATGTTCAGCCGCCCGGGATTGGCGCGGGCATAGGCCACGAACTCCGCCATGGAATGCACCGGCAGAGTGGGGTGCACATGCAGCACGAAGGGGCTGCGGAACACCATGCCCACGGGCGCCAGCTCGCGCATCGGGTCGCGCGGCGTCAGCGTTGGCTGCAGGGCCGGGTTGATCGCCAGCGTGCTGGTGCCCATCAGCAGCGTATGGCCGTCCGGGCGGGCCTGCGCCACATAAGTGTTACCGACCGCGGTCGCGGCACCCACCCGATTTTCCACCACGATCGGCACGCCCAGCTCCTGCCCCATGCGGGCGGCGACGGCGCGGCTGACGATGTCGGTTACGCCGCCGGGGGCATAGCCGCTGACGACGGCGATGGGCCGGCTGGGGAAGCCCTCCTGGGCCAGGACCGGGCAAGCCAGCAGCAAAGGCAGGGCGCGGCGATTCATGGTGTTTCTCCGTTCGGTTTCAGCACGTTCAGGTCACTTCCATGCCCGTCTCGGCCACCAGGCCGCGCCATTTCTCGATCTCGCTGCGGGTGAAATCGCGCAGTTCTTCGGGCGTGCTGGATTGCGGCTCGAAGCCCATGCCGATGAGGCGTTGCACCACCTCGGGCCGGGAAAGGGCGGCCCGCGCCTCGGCGTTGAGGCGCGCGACCATCGGCTCGGGCAGCCCGGCCGGGGCGTAGAGGCCGAACCAGGTCAGCAGCTCGAACCCCGGCAGCACGGTGGCGGCCAGTGGCGGCACCTCGGGCAGCAGGATGGACGGGCGGGCGGAGGTCACCGCCAGCGCGCGGACCGCGCCGGCGCGGACATGGCCCAGCACCGCCGACATGTCGATGAACATGAACGGCACGGTGCCTGCCATCACGTCGGTCAGCGCCTGCGGCGGCGAGCGGTAGGTGACGCCCTGCGCGTCCAGCCCCAGCCGCTTCACCAGGAAGGCCGCGGGTGCCAGGTTGCCCGATGAAGCGGCGGCGAAGTTACGGCCAGGGTTGGCGCGCAGCCAGGCCACGAATTCGACCGCGGTCTGCGCCGGTACCGAGGGATGCACCACCAGCACCTGGGCGATGTGGCCCAGCCTGGAAATCGGCGTGAAGTCGCGCGCCGGGTCGTAGGGCAGGTTGCGGATCAGCGACACATTCGCGGCCTGGGTGGTGGCGGAGCCGAACAGTAGCGAATAGCCGTCCGGCGCGGCGCGGGCCGCCGCCTGGGCACCGATCGCGCCCCCTGCCCCGGCCCGGTTTTCGATGATGATGGGCTGGCCCAGGGCCGCGCCCAGCGGCTCGGCTACGACGCGCGCCAGGTTGTCGGTCGCGGTGCCCGGCGCGAAGGGGACGAAGACGCGGATCGGCCGGTCGGGCCAGCGGGCGGGCGAGGGGGCGGTCGAGGGGGCTGTCCCACCCTGGGCGCGCGCCGCCACCGGCAGGGCGCCGGCGGACAGGGTGGCGGCGAACAGGACGCGGCGATGCATGGCGCGGTTTCCTCGGTTGGCGGAAGCCTACACGCCGTCACCCCCGGCCGCGATAGCCTGCCACACCCTGGTCGGGGACCCACACATCGGGCGGCGGCGCGCCGGTCTGCCAGAAGACATCGATCGGGATGCCGCCGCGCGGGTACCAGTAACCGCCGATGCGCAGCCAGGCCGGCTCGATCGTCGCCACCAGGCGGCGCGCGATGTCGAGCGTGCAGGCCTCGTGGAAGGCGCCGTGGTTGCGGAAGCTGCCGAGGTAGAGCTTCAGCGACTTGCTTTCCACGATCCACTGCCCAGGCACGTAATCGAGCACGAGATGGGCGAAATCCGGCTGGCCGGTCAGCGGGCAGAGGCTGGTGAATTCGGGTGCGGCGAAGCGGATGCAGTAGGCGATGTCGGGGTGCGGGTTGGCCACTCGCTCCAGCACCGCCTGCTCCGGGCTGGCTGGCAGCGCGGTCGCCTGGCCCAGCATGGTCAGGCCCTCGGGCGCGGGGCGCATCATACCGCGGCCCAGCCGGCGCGGATGGCGGCGGCCTCTGCGGCCAGGCGGCCAGCCAGGATGGCGGCGCGCAGCCGCTCCATCAGCCGCTGGTAGTAGCGAATATTATGCCAGGTCAGCAGCATGGGGCCCAACATCTCCTCGGCCTTGATCAAGTGGTGGATATAGGCGCGTACGTGCCGTGTGCAGGCCGGGCAGTCGCATTCGGGATCGAGCGGCTGATCGGCATCGGCGTGGCGGGCGTTGCGCAGGTTCAGCACGCCGCCGCTGGTATAGGCGCGGCCCATGCGGCCCGAGCGGGTCGGGATGACGCAGTCGAACATGTCGATGCCACGGCTGACGGCGCCGATCAGGTCGTCGGGCGTGCCCACGCCCATCAGATAGGGCGGGTGGGTGTGCGGCAGCAGCGGCACGGTCACGTCCAGCGTATCGAACATGGCGGCCTGCCCCTCGCCCACCGCCAGGCCGCCCACGGCATAGCCTTCGAAGCCGATGCGGGTAAGTGCGGCGACGCTCTCGGCGCGGAGGTCGGGGAAGGTGCTGCCCTGCACGATGCCGAACAGGCCATAGCCCGGCCGCGGCACGAAGGCGGCCCGGCCGCGCGCCGCCCAGTCCATCGACAGCCGCATGGATGTCGCCGCTACCTCATGCGTGGCCGGAAAAGGGGTGCATTCGTCGAAGCTCATCGTGATGGTGGCATCGAGCAGATGCTGAATTTCGATGCTGCGCGCCGGGGTCAACCGGTGTTTCGAACCGTCGATATGCGACTGGAAGGTGACGCCGTCGGCGTCCATTTTCCGCAGCCCCGACAGGCTCATGACCTGGAAGCCGCCCGAATCGGTCAGTATTGGCCCTGCCCAGTCCATCATCCGGTGCAGCCCACCCAGCCGCGCCACGCGTTCGGCGCCCGGCCGCAGCATCAGGTGATAGGTGTTGCCCAGCACGATGCGGGCGCCGGTGGCGCGCACCGCGTCGGCCGTCATCCCCTTGACGGTGCCGGCGGTGCCGACCGGCATGAACACCGGTGTCGGCACCGCGCCATGCGCCGTGTGCAGCAGCCCCGCCCGCGCCGCGCCGTCACACCCCGCGCAATCCCACCTCAACCCCGTATCCTCTCGTTCGGCCGGACCTTGCCTGGCCGGTGGGGCCATGTCCCGGCTCCGGACCAGGCTTCAACCCCAGCTCTGGCCCTTGCTCCAAGCCCAGCCCTGGCCCCCGCCCCGGCCCCAACCTCGGCCAAATGGCGGGCGGCGGCTGCGACCGAAGACCGGCGCTGCGGCGCGGCATCCTTGATGCCACCCGTCATGGCGCGCCATCCTCAAGATCCCGGGCGAGCGACAGCAGCGAGGCGTCGCCGTAGCTGTAGAACCGGTACCCCTTCGCGATGGCGTGCGCGTAGGCTGCCCGGATGCGCGCCGTTCCCGCAAACGCGCTGACCAGCATGAGCAGAGTCGACTTCGGCAGGTGGAAGTTGGTCAGCAGCATGTCGGCCGTGCGGAAGCGGTGGCCGGGGAGCAGATAAATGTCGGTCAGGCCGCGGAACGGACGGACGCGCGCCTTCGGGGCCTCCGGGGCCGCCTCCGGGGCCGCCGCCGCCTCCAGCAGCCGCAGCGCGGTGGTACCGATGGCGATGACGCGGCCCTGACAGCCATTGATCGCGGCGGCGGCCTGCGGCGTCACCTCGCCCCATTCGGCATGCAGCCGGTGGTCTCGCGGGTCTTCGGCGCGCAACGGCAGGAAGGTTCCGGCGCCGACATGCAGGGTCACGGTCGCCCGGCCCACGCCCCGGGCGTCGAGCGCGGCCAGCAGCGCGGGTGTGAAGTGCAGGCTGGCGGTGGGGGCGGCGACGGCGCCGGGGCGCTGCGCGAAGGCGGTCTGATAATCCTCCCGGTCGGTCGGCGCCGGGCCCTGCATGCGGTCGATGTAGGGCGGCAGCGGCACTTCGCCCACCGCCTCCAGCGCCGCGGCCAGGGCCGCCTCGTCGGGGCCAAAATCCAGCCGCGCGGTGCCGCCCTCCGGCGCCTCCAGCACGCGCGCGGTCACCGCCGCACCCGCGATGCGCAGCGTGTCACCGGCGCGCAACCGGCGGGAATTGCGCAGCAGGGCATGCCACACGCCACCGCCCTCGGCCCGGTTCAGCATCACCTCGATCCGCGCATCGCCGCGATGGGCAACGAGACGCGCGGGGATGACGCGGGTGTCGTTCACCACCATCAGGTCGCCGGGCTCCAGCAGGCCTGGCAGGTCGCCCACCATGGCGTCGTGCAGCCCGTCACCGACAACCAGCATGCGCGCGCTGTCACGGGGCCGGGCAGGGTGCTGGGCGATCCGGTCGGGCGGCAGGTCGAAGTTGAAGTCGGCGGTGCGGAGTTCCATCGCCCCGCCATCTGCCCGCGGACGCTGCTGCCGTCCAGTTGGCACCTGGGCCCCCTGCTGGGGAAAGGGGGGGAGAGGCGCGCGCGGACTGCTCAGCGGCTGGCGCCGGGCACCCACTTTACATCGGCCGCGCCCTGGTCGTTCAGCCGGCGGCCGAGCACGAACAGCATGTCGCTGAGGCGGTTCAGGTAGCGGATCACCTCAGGGTTCACCGATTCGGCCGCCGCCAGGGTGACGGCCAGCCTTTCGGCCCGGCGGACCACGGTGCGGGCCAGGTGGGCATGCGCCGCACCCGCGCTGCCGCCGGGCAGGACGAAGCTGTCGAGCGGTGCGATCGTGCCGTTCATCGTCATCACATCGCGCTCCAGCAGCAGGCACTGGCTCTCACTGATGCGCAGCCGGTCGGCACCGGTGCCGGGCACGCACAGATCGGCACCGACATCGAACAACTCGTTTTGGACGCGGCCCAGCATGGTGTCGGCCATCGCGTCGCCGGCGAGGTGGAGGCGCAGGATGCCGATGACGCAATTGGCCTCGTCCACCGTGCCATAGGCCTCGACCCGATGCGCGTCCTTGCGTACCCGGCTGCCGTCGCCCAGCGATGTCTCGCCGCCGTCGCCGCCGCGGGTGGTGATGATGTCAAGCTTGACCATGTCGCGCGTTCCTAATCCAAGGTGAAGATAATAGCCGCCTCGAGCGTGTCGGTCACCGGCTCGCCGTCGCGCAGGGCCGGGCGGAAGCGCCAGGTTTGCAACACATGGCGGCGCGCCTCCTCGTCCAGCGCCAGGTGACCACTGCTGCGGCGGATGCGTACCGCCTGGACTCGGCCATCGGGCCCCACGGTCATGCTCATGGCGACGGTTCCCTGCTCGTTCCGCGCCAGCGCGGAGGGGGGGTAGCGCGGGCGGCCCTGCGGGAAATTGGGGTCGACCGAGGGGGCGGTGTTGATGCCTCGCACCGGGGCGCCGCCGGCAGAAGCCACGGCGGGTGGCCCTGCGGCGGCCGCCCCTGGCGGCTCCGCCGGGCGTGGGCTGCGCGGGGCGGTGGCCTGGCGGGGCGGGGCTGGGGCCGGCCGGCGGGGTG
>JACMRO010000243.1 GCA_014376425.1 Rubritepida sp. | reverse complement strand
GGAGAGACCGGGTCCCCGAGGGCCCCCCCCGCCGCGGGGCAGGCGATGGCGCGCGCCGGGGTCGGGGCTGGCGAGATCGACGCGGTGATTGTCGCCACCGCCACTCCCGACAGCAGTTTCCCCGCCACCGCCGTGCGCATCCAGGCCGCGCTGGGGATCAGCCAGGGCTTCGCTTTCGACGTGCTGGCGGCCTGCACCGGCTTCATATATGCGATGAGCGTGGCGGATGCGATGCTGCGAACGGGCCAGGCGAAATGCGCCCTGGTGATCGGAACCGAGACCTATTCGCGCATCCTGGACTGGACCGATCGCGGCAGCTGCGTGCTGTTCGGCGATGGTTCGGGCGCGGTGGTGTTGCGCACTGAGGAGGGCGAGCATGGGGTGATCTCCACGCACCTCCATTCCGACGGCCGGCACGCCGACATCCTGCATGTCGAGGGCGGCCCCGGCAGCACCGGCGGCCCCGGCCTGCTGCGGATGGCGGGGCGCGAGGTGTTCAAGCACGCGGTGACCAAGCTGGCCGGCGTGGTGGATGAGGCGCTGGCCGCCAACGGCCTGGCGCGGGGCGATATCGACTGGCTGGTTCCGCACCAGGCCAATATTCGGATCATCAACGCCATGGGCAGGAAGCTGGGGCTGGCGCCAGAGCGGGTGGTGGTTACGGTCTACCGGCATGCCAACACCTCGGCCGCGTCGATCCCGCTGGCGCTGGCCGACGCAGTCGAGGCCGGCAAGTTCAAGGCCGGCGACCTGGTGCTGATGGAGGCGATTGGCGGCGGGCTGACCTGGGGGGCGGCTCTGGCGCGGTGGTGAGGGCCATCCAAGCGGCGCTGGCCGAACCGCCCGATGGGTTGGGGGGTGCGAGGCATCACACCGGAGGCTCTGGCGACGACGGCCTGCAGTCAAAGCCGGCTAGCTTCTGACCAGTTTGGTCTGATGGTCGGGCGGGGCCAACGCCATCACGACACCCGATTCCATCGCCAACGGATTCGCTTTGGGCACGGCTTTACCCACCCGCCCTGACCCCTGGACGGGCACGCGCCCACCCGTCCATTCTGTCCCGACACACGGGAAAGAACCGCCATGAAAATCGCCTGGATCACCGGCGCCGGCAGCGGCATAGGCGAGGCCTGCGCCATCGGCCTGGCGCAGGACGGCTACACGGTAGTGCTCTCGGGCCGGCGCGAGGCCCCTCTGGCTGACGTGGCCGGCCGCATCACCGCCGCCGGCGGCACCGCCCATATCCGCCCGGCCGACCTCACCCGCGCCGCCGAAGTCCAGGCCATCGCCGATTTCATCCAGTCCGAGTTCGGCCGCATCGACCTGCTGGTGAACAATGCCGGCCTCAACATCACCCAGCGTGCCTGGGCGGACCTCACCCCCGCCGGTGTGGACGAGCTGGTCGGCGGCAACCTCTCCTCCGCCTTCTACTGCTCGATCGCGGTGCTGCCGATGATGCGGGCGCAGGGCGGCGGGCTGTTGCTGCATACCGCGTCCATGGCCGGGCGTTTCGTCAGCCCCCTGAGTGGTGCGGGCTACACCGCCACCAAGCATGGTGTGGTGGCAATGAGCCACAGCATCAACATGGAGGAGTGCGGCCACGGCATCCGCAGCACGGTCATGTGCCCTGGCGAGGTCAGCACCCCCATCCTGGACAAGCGGCCGAACAAGCTCAGCGCCGAGCAGCGGGCGGAGATGGTGCAGCCGGAGGATTGCGCGGCGCTGGTGCGCTTCGTGGCCGGCATGCCGCCGCATGTCTGTATCAACGAGGTGCTGATCACGCCCACGCGCAACCGGGCGTATCTGGCGGCGATGGAGAGGAAGCTCTGACCCGGCGCCGTTGCCCGGAGGGAGCGGGGGCGCACTCAGCACCGCCGCGCCCGGCCCTGCCAGTCGCCCCACACGCTGCAGGCCAACGTTACCCCCGCGTCTCCTCATCGCCGATGCGGGTTATGAGAACTACCAGACGACGATCGACTGCTCGCAGCGCATGGTGAACGAGCGCGCCGAGCTGGTTCGCGGTGGTGTCCTGGTAATGGGCATGGCCTGAGCGGGGTTAAAAGCCCCGGCGTGCAGGTCACGTTCCGGCACTTCGTGCCCGGCCAGCGCCTGCCGCGCCGTGTCGCGCAGCGCGGTCGAAAGGCTGTCGGCGCGCGGGTGGCAATGCACCAGCAGCACCCCGCATCAGCGATGCCGCCGCATCGCCGCGATGATGGCCCGCCCCCGCGGCGTCTGTGTCAGCCCGGGTACCTTCACAGACAGCCGCTGCCGCCAGTTCGGCCGCTCGCGGTCGGTGCCCGGCAGGTTCACCGCGCGGGTTTCGCCGGCCAGATCCTCGGCCTGCGCCAGCATCATCAGCGATGCGCCACCGGCGACATGGGCGTGAATGGCGGCGGCCAGGTCATCGGTGAAGGCGCTGTCGGGGGTCACGCCCTCCGGCAGGTTGCCGCTCTCGGCCAGCGCGGCGAGCAGGCGTCCGCGCTCGGTGGCGCGGCCCGCCTCCTCGTCCTGTCCCAGCAGGTTGAGCGCGCGTCGCTCGGCCAGGTCGGCGCCCTCCCACCAGCCGGCCAGCGTCGGCAGGTCGTGGGTCGAGACACAGGCGGCGGCCTTCTGGGTCCAGTTCCGCGGCGGCGCCATGCCGTGTGCGTCCTGCTGGAACCAAAGCACGCGGTAGGACAGCACATCGGCCGCCGCCAGCGCTTCGCCCAGGCCATCGGGCACGGTGCCGAGATCCTCGCCGATGATGAGGCAGCGGGCGCGCTGGCTGGCCAGGGTCAATTCGGCCAGCAGCGCCTCGCGTGGGTAGGACAGGTAGCAGCCGGCCGCGCCGGTGGCGCCATCGGGGACCAGGAACAGCCGGGCCAGCGCCATCACATGGTCAATGCGCAGCGCGGCGGCGTGGCGGGTGTTGGCCGCCAGCAGCGAGGCGAAGTGGCGCGGCGTGGCGACGGGGCGCGGCGCCGGCAGGCCCCACACCTGGCCCTGCGGTCCCAACGGATCGGGCGGCACGCCCAGCGAGAATCCGCGCATGAAGCTTCCGGGCGAGCACCACACCTCGGCGCCGTCCGGCGCGCTGCCGACGGCGAGGTCGCGGTACAGGCCGGCACCGGCACGGGCCGCCCCGCCCAGTTGCTGGTCTGCGATGAACTGCTGGTACTGGATGAAGCGGATAGGCCCGGTATGCGCCGCGCGGAAAGCGGCCACGCCCGTGTCGGCGGCATGCGCCATGCCCGGCCGGGCGCCCAGTTCGGCCATGACGGTGAAGGTGGCGAAGTCGCGCAGCGCGTCGCCGCCCGCGGCTATGAAGGCGTCCAGCGCCGGCGGGGCCTGGGCGAAGGCGGTTCGCAGCGCCCGTTGTTTGGCGGCCCAGACGCGCGAATAGTCCACCAGTTCGCCCGCCGTTACCTCGCACTGCCCGGCGCCCAGTACGGTGGCGACGTCGATCAGGATCGGCTCCAGGAAGCGCCGGTCGGAGGGTTGGTAGGGGCTGGCCCGCTCACGATCGACTGGCATCAACGCATGGGGCGGGCTGATGCCGAGCAGCCTGGCGCCGGCCCGCGCGGCCTCGGCCGCGAACAGCGCCATGGCGGTGTAGTCGCCGATGCCCTGGTCGCCGTCGCGGCGCAGCGCGTAGCTCTGTGCGGCCAGGCCGAAGAAGCGGTCGCCCGCCGGGCGGAAGGCGCGGGCGGGGGCGACGGTCAACGCCGCCTCACAGCCCGCGGCCAGCAGCCGGTGGTGGCCGGCGGGCAGGGCGGGCATGGCCACGTGGCGCACCGCCACATGCGTGCCGTCGGGCAGGGCGTGCCAGTGCGGCGTGGCTGTGATGGCGCCGCGGACCCGCTGGCCGGCCTCCAGTGCAACCT
>JACMRO010000242.1 GCA_014376425.1 Rubritepida sp. | reverse complement strand
TTGCTGCCGTGGAGATCAGGCCGGAGGCATTGCCTGCGCCGCAGGTCGCAGATGACCAGGCGGCGCCGGTGATGGAGGTGCCGCCAAAGCCGCCCGCGGTGCCCAGCCTGATCGAGGTGGAGTTACCGATCGGGGTGCGGCTGCGGGTTGGGCCGGACGTCGACGGCCCAGCATTGCGGCGCGTGCTGGCGGCGCTTGCCGGGCCATGATGCTGCCCCCGGCTGACCGGGTATACTTGGCCTGCGGGTTCACCGACATGCGCAAGGGTTTTGACGGCCTGGCGGCGCTGGTGCAGACGGCGCTATCGCTCGACCCGTATGGCGGCGCGCTGTTCATCTTTCGCGGACGCCGGGGTGACTTGATCAAGGCGCTTCACTGGGACGGCCAGGGCCTGTGCCTGTATGCGAAAAGGCTGGAACTGCCCAAGGCCCGGTTCGTGTGGCCGCAGGCGGGCAGCGGCACGGTGACGATGACCCACGCCCAGGTCTCGATGCTGACCGAGGGGATTGACTGGCGCATGCCCGCCTGGACGGCCCGGCCGGAGGTCGCCGTTTGAGGGTTTGACGTCCCCGCAGGCATGATCCTGGTTGTACAGGCCCTGCCCATCGGCTAGGCTGGCGGTGTGGACCTGGCATACCGCACACCCGAGGAGGAGGTCGCCGTACTCCGGCACGAGCTGGCCGCGGTGCGGGCGCAGCTTGGCACCGCGGCGGCCGAGATCGAGCACCTGCGGGCGCAACTGGCGGCGCTGCGCCGCCAGCAGTACGGGCAGTCGTCCGAGCGCCTGGACGCCGACATCGCCCAGCTCGAGCTGCGGCTGGAGGATCTGGAGGAGAACGAGGCCGAGCGCCAGGCCGCGATCCCTGACCCAACCACGCCCACCGGGCTGCCCAAGCCGCGCCAGAAGGCCGTGCGCAGGCCGTTGCCGGACCACTTGCCGCGCGAGACCATCGTGCACGAGCCAGCGGCGGTGTGCGGCTGCTGCGACCGGGCCAAGCTCGCCCGCCTCGGCGAGGACGTGACCGAGGTGCTGGAGAAGGTGCCCGCCCGGCTCAAGGTGATCCGTCACGTCCGGCCCCGCTACGCCTGCCGCGTGTGCGAGGGGGTGTTCCAAGCCCCGGCGCCCGACCTGCCCATCGAGCGCGGCCGCCCCGGGCCACGGCTGATCGCGCATGTGGCGGTGTCGAAGTACTGCGACGGCCTGCCGCTGTTCCGCCAGTCGGTCATCTTGGCCAGGGAGGGCGTGGAGATCGACCGCGTGACCTTGGCCGACTGGATCGGACGCGCCGCCTGGTGGCTGGCGCCTCTGGCCCGGCTAATCGGCGCGACGGTGATGGCGCAGCCGGTGCTGCACACTGACGACACCCCGATCCGGACGCTGGCGCCCGGCACCGGCAAGACCCGGCTGTCGCGGTTCTGGGTGTATGCCGTGGCCCCGCGATCCCATGCCGGGCCTGGCGTGCCTGCTGCGTTCTACCGCTACTCGCCCGACCGCAAGGGGGAACGCCCGCGCGACCACCTGGCCGGGTTCAGCGGCACCATGCACGCCGACGCGTTCGCGGGCTACGACGCCCTATACCGGACCCTGCCAGGCCAGCCCGCCCGCATCCAGCACGCGGCCTGCTGGGCACATGCGCGCCGGAAACTGTTCGAGGTGCACGAGGCCACGAAGTCGCCCATCGCCGCAGAGGCGCTGCGGCGCATCCAGGCGCTCTACCAGGTCGAGGCCGAGATCACCGGCAAGCCCACCCATGAACGGCACGCCGTGCGCCAGGCCCGCAGCACGCCGTTGCTGGCCGACCTGAAGGCTTGGATGGAAGCGCAGCGCCGACGGGCGTCCACAAAGACCGCGCTGGGCAAGGCATTGCAGTATGCCCTGGGCCGGTGGGAGGCGCTGACCCGCTACGCCGGTGACGGCAGACTCGCCATCGACAACAACGTCGCTGAACGGCTGCTGCGCGGCATCGCCGTCAGCCGCAAGAACTTCCTGTTCGTCGGGTCCGACAAGGGCGGCGAGCGCGCCGCCATCCTCTACACCCTGATCGAGACCGCGAAGCTGAACGGCCTCGACCCGGAAGCCTACCTCGCCCACGCCATCGACCGGCTCGCCCGCGGGCACCTCGCAACCAGGCTCAGCGAACTCCTGCCCTGGAACTGCAAAGACGCCCTCGCCGCCAAAACAGCCTGACCGCCGACGCAACCGTCAACCGTGGGCGTCGGCTCACGCTTACCTCGTGCCGACCTTGAGGCCCAGAGATGAAGCGCAGAGATATCGTCATCTTGGACTCCCTGGGCAGCCACAAGGGGTTCGAAGTCCGCGCGGCAATCCGTCATGGCGGGGACGCGGCGGTGAGCGCGGTTCTGGTCGGCGTGGGAGGCATTTACCGTCTATTTGGCCGGGGATTCCGGGATTCCCTACTCCGCGGCTAAGGGCAGGGCTCTGGCGCCCTCTTCCATGGCCCGGCGCACCGCGAGCACATCGGCCTCGCCGGACAGCTCGACGTCGGCGAAGCGGACGAGCTGGTTGCGGGCGACGGGGCGGAGCAGGCGGACGTTGTGGGCGAGGCCGATGGGTAGGCTGCCCTCCGCCATGCTGCGGGAGGCGGGGATGGCGTTGGCCCAGACGGCGTAGCCGCCCTCGCCGTCCAGCATCTCGCCCGCGGCCAGATCCTTCTTGGCGAAGGCCACGGCGTCGCCGCGGAACTCGCGCGCGGAGCCCGTCGGTTCGCCGCGAAGGACGGCAGAGAGGACGCTGACGCTGGTTTCGAGGCCGATCATGTGGAAGGGGCGCCACATGGAGGCGTACCAGCCGGAGGGGTCGGTCAGCATGCCGTACTGGCGAAAGCAGTCGCGGGCGTATTCGGTGGGGGCCTTGAAGGTGACGAAGACACCGAAGCGGATGTTGTTGCGGACCTCGCGGCCGTCAGGCTCCTGGCTGGCGGCGATCTCCACCAGGCCCGAGCGGGGGAGACGGCCGCCGTCGGCCGCGGGGCGGAAGACGCGCGCCAGGTCGTGGAGGC
>JACMRO010000241.1 GCA_014376425.1 Rubritepida sp. | reverse complement strand
TGAGCGGGGCCAATGCCGAACCCAGGCCCACCGCGCCGACGATGGCCGCCATGGTCCAGTCCACCGGGCGGGCGGCGGCTTCCAGCACCGCCGCCTCGCCGCCGGCGGCCTCGATCCCGCTGCCGGCCAACGCATCACGCAGGGCCGGCAGGCAGCTCTCATCCGCGACCACGGCCAGCTTCGCACCTAGCCGGCGCGCCTGTGCCGCCAGCCCCGCGGCGTCGCGCCCGGCCACCAGCGCCTCCACGGCGAAACCCGCGCCGTCCAGCAGCGCCGCCGTGCTGCGACCGATGCTGCCCGTGGCGCCCAGCACCGTAACCGACTTGCCTACCGCCAAAGATATTCCCCCAGCCCCACAACCAGCGCCCAGCCTGCCGCAGCAGGCGCGCAGGCCAGTAGCCCATCCAGCCGGTCCAGCAAACCACCATGGCCGGGAAGGAGCTGCGAGGAATCCTTCACCGCGAAATGCCGTTTGATACCACTCTCCAGCAGATCCCCGGCCTGGGACAGCACGCCCAGGCCGCCGGCCAGCAGCGCCGCCCCCACCGCGCCGCCAGGCGCCACCCAGGTGGCCAGCACGCCCACCGCCATGGCGCCGGCCAGCCCACCCGCCGCGCCCGACCAGGTCTTGCCGGGCGAGACGGCGGGCCACAGCTTGGCGCCCCCCAACGCCCTGCCCGCGACATAGGCGGCGCTGTCACTGGCCCAGACCACCAGGATCAGGAAGATGACGTTGCCACGGCCAACCGCGGGGTCGTGCCGCAAGGTGAGCAGAGCCACGCCCGCCAGCCCAATATACAGCACGCCCAATGCGAGAAAGCGCGGGTGCGACCCGCGTGCCAGGCCAAAGGCCAGCGCGGCACCGGGCAACAGCAGCAGCAGACCTGCTACTGGCAGCCCCCCCGCGGCCAGCGCTGCCGCCGCCAGCACCACGACCGGCACCACCACGCCGGGCAGCGTGGTGACGCGCGCACCGCACATCCGCACCCACTCCCAGGCCAGCCCGGCCACCGTCAGGGCGATCAGTGCGGTGAAAAAAGCGCCCCCTAGCCAGATGCATGCGAGCACCAGCGGTCCTAGCACCAAGGCGGTCACCAGCCGCAGCCGCAGATCCCGCCACCGGGCTGCAGCGGGGGAGGCGGCGGCCGCCGCCGTCACGGAAAGCGCGCGCCGTAACGCCGTTCGCGGCTGGCGAAGCTTTCCAGCGCCGCCTGGAAGTCGGCCTGGCTGAAATCCGGCCACAGCACGGGCTGGAAGCTGAACTCGGCATAAGCCGCCTGCCAAAGCAGGAAGTTGGACAGCCGCTGCTCGCCCGAGGTGCGGATGATCAGGTCGGGGTCGGGCATGCCCGCCGTTGTCAGGTGGCGGCCAAAGGCGGTCTCGTCGATCGCCTCGGGGGTGATATCGCCACGCGCGACGGCCGCCGCCAGCGCCCGCGCCGCCGCCAGGATTTCCGCCCGCGCGCCGTAGCTCAGCGCGACATTCAGGTTGAGCGCGGTGTTGTGCGCCGTCGCCTCCTCCGCCCGGTCGATCAACCGGCGCAAATCCTCGCCGAAGCGCGCGCGGTCGCCGATCACCCGCAGCCGCACACCCTCGCGCGACAAGGCATTGACTTCATTGTTTAGGTAGAAGCGCAGCAGCCCGGTCAGCTCGCGCACCTCCTCCTCCGGCCGTTGCCAGTTTTCCGAGCTGAAGGCGAACAGCGTCAGCCAGCGCACCCCGGCATTGCCCGCGGCCTCGATGGCGCGGCGCGCGGCGTCGGCACCGGCCTTGTGGCCCAGCGCCACGGGCAGGCCGCGGGCCTGCGCCCAGCGCCGGTTGCCATCCATGATGATCGCCACGTGGACCGGGGCGTGGTGGGGGACGAGGCCGGCCTCGGCCAGGGAATGCGCGCTGTCAGGCATGATGCGACATCTCTCCCGGCCGAATGCGGCAATTTTCAGTCCACCGCACGCGGTGTAGCTCAGACAGTGCGGATGTCCTTGTCCTTTTCCGCGAAAACGGTGTCGATCTTTTTGACGTACTCGTCGGTCAGCGTCTGCATCTCCTTCTCCGCCCGCTTGGCGTCATCTTCGGAGATGTCGGACTTCTTCTTCCAGGCCTGGACCTGTTCCATGCCGTCACGGCGCACGCCGCGCACCGCGATCTTGGCACCCTCGGCATATTTGCTGGCCTGTTTGGACAGGTCGTTGCGGCGCTCGGCGGTCAGCGGCGGCAACGGCACGCGGATGGTCTGCCCCTCCGCCTGCGGGTTCAGCCCCAGGCCGGAATCGCGGATGGCAATTTCCACCGCCTTGGTCTGGGTGCGATCGAACACCTGCACGTGCAGCATGCCCGGACCGCCGACGGATACGTTGGCGACCTGGTTGAGCGGGGACACCGCGCCGTAGATCTCGACGCGGATCGGTTCCAGCAGATTGGGGCTGGCGCGGCCGGTGCGCAGACCCTGGAACTCCTTTTTCAAGGTCTCCATGGTGCTGTCCATGCGGCGCTTCATATCGTCGCGCAGTGCGCGTGGGTCGGCGGGTACGGCCATGGTCTTGGTCCTTCAGAGCGTGTTCGAAACGGGTTGCGGCGCGGCGCGGCGCGCCTTTTTCACCCCGGCAATGCCACCAGCACCGGCTACCCTGGCCTCCAGGGCGCCCCGGTAGATCCGTCGCCACGTCATCGCCGGCCGCTGCCCGAACACGCCCTCATTCGTCGCGCACCGTGGTGAAGCGGCCTTGGCCCAGCATGACCTGGCGGAAGGCGCCGGCCTCGTGGATCGAGAAGACAATGATCGGCAACTTGTTTTCGCGCGCCACGGAAATGGCGGCGGCGTCCATCACCTGCAGGTCGCGCGCCAGGACTTCGAGGTAGGTCAGCTCGACGTAACGCTTGGCGTCAGGGTTCTTTTGCGGGTCGGCCGAGTAGATGCCATCGACCTGGGTGCCCTTGAGCAAGGCGTCGCAGCCCATTTCGGCCGCGCGCAACGCTGCCGCGGTGTCGGTGGTGAAGAACGGGTTGCCGGTGCCGGCGGCGAAGATCACCACGCGACCTTTCTCCATATGCCGCATCGCTCGCCTGCGGATGTATGGCTCGCAGATCGAGGACATCGAGATGGCCGACTGCACCCGTGTGGCAACGCCCATTTTCTCCAGCGCCGACTGCATGCCCAGCGCGTTCATCACGGTCGCCAGCATACCCATGTAGTCGGCCTGCGCCCGGTCCATGCCCGATGCCGCCCCGGCGATGCCGCGGAAGATGTTACCGCCGCCGATGACCAGGCAGACCTCGACGCCCAGGGCGACGACGCTGCGGACGTCCTCGGCGATGGCGCGGACGGTGGCATTGTCCATACCATAGTCGCGGTCACCCATCAGGGCCTCGCCGGAAATCTTCAGCAGGACGCGTTTGTGTGTCGGCGCTTCGCTCATAACTAGGTGTTTAGCCCCGATCGGCGTGAAAGTTGAGGGGGGTTCAGCTCAGTTCGATCCGCGCATGGCGCACCAGCTGGCCCTAGCGGGCGTGCTCGCCATCGAGAAACGCCCGGAACTCCTCCGGGGTGCCGCCCATCGGCTCGCTGCCATCCTGCGCCAGTTGCCGGCGCATATCGGGCGTGGCCAGGGCGGCACGCACCGCCCCGTTCCAGCCCGCCCGCAGCGGCGGCGGCAGCCTGGCCGGCGCCACCAGCCCGGGCGGGCGATCATCGCAGCCGACCCAGGATCTCGTCATTATGCTGGCCGGGCGTGGGCAAATCGAGCCGCACCCCAAGCCGGCTTTCGCCGAACTGGATCGGCAGCGCCGGCACCAGCGCGGGTCGGCCGTCCGGCAGGGTGATGGGCAGCAGGCCGCCACTGGCCTTCAGGTGAGGGTCGTCGAACAGGTCCCAGGGCTTGTTGATGCGGGCGAAGGGCAACCCGGCGCGCTCGCACAGCGCCTCGATCGCGGCCACCGGCATGCGGCCCAGGATGGACTGGACCAGCGGGATGAGGCTGGGCCGGGCGGCGCTGCGCAGGTTGTTGCTGGCAAATGCCGCGTTAGCCAGGGCTGCATCGGCCAGGACACCGGTGAAAATCTCCCACTGCCGGTCGGTCACCACGCCCACAAAGATCTGCACATCGTCGCTGGCGGTGAAGACGTCATAGACGCCCCAGGCGCGGCGGCCGGCGGGCATCGGTTCCGGCGCCACGCCGGTCATCGCCTGCTGCAGCATGGCGGTGGAGACCAGGAAGGCGGCGTTCTCGAACAACGAGGCGGCCAGCACCTGGCCTTCGCCATCCCCCGGGCCATCCCCCGGGCCATCCCCCGGGGCGGTCGCCTCGCGCTGGCGCAACGCGGCCAGAATGGCGATGGCGCCGAACATGCCGCCCATCATGTCGTTTACAGGCGCGCCGGCGCGCAGCGGGCGGCCTGGCGGGCCGGTCATGTAGGCCAGGCCGGACATCATCTGCACCACCTCATCCAGCGCGGTGCGGTGCTCGTAGGGGCCGGAGAGGAAGCCCTTCAGCGACAGGCAGATTAGGCGCGGATTGCGGCCGCGCAGCACGTCGAAACCCAGACCCTTCTCGGCCAGGGCGCCGGGGCGGAAATTCTCCAGCACCACATCGGCGGTGTCGATCAGCCGCAGCAGGGTGGCGATGTCGGCGGGGGCGGAGGTGTCCAGCACCACCGATTTCTTGTTGCGCCCCAGCGCCGCGAAGAAACCGGTGCCGGAGGATTTCAGGTGCCGGGTTCGGTCGCCGCCGGGCGGCTCGATCTTGATCACCTCTGCGCCGAGATCGCCCAGGATCATGCCGCAGCACGGGCCCATGACCATGTGGCTGAATTCGATGACGCGAATGCCTTCGAGGGGGAGGGTCATGCCGGCCTGGCGGCCTTCGGGTTACGCCGCCCAGTGCCATGGCCAGCGACCGCGCGCCGCGGCCATGGCTGGGCCGGGTCGAGCCCCGCCATGGCGTGGGTGGGCCGGGCGGCCATCAGGCCGTCCGCCGGAACGCGGCCAACCCGCCGCCGCGCAGCAGATTGGACGGCAGGCGATGGCCGACGATGCGCTCGGCCAACGCGGCGGCAGCGATCAGCGCCTCAAGATCGACACCGGTTTCGATGCCCATTTCCTCGCACAGGAAAAC
>JACMRO010000240.1 GCA_014376425.1 Rubritepida sp. | reverse complement strand
GGGCGGGCGGGGGGGGGGGGGGGGGGCCCCCCCGGGGGGCCCGCACCTGGCGGCGGCGGCCCCCCGGGGCGGGCGGCTTCCCGCCCCGGCGGGGGATCCCCCAGGGCGCCCGCCGGTGCCGGTGCAGCCGGTGCTGCGATGGCCGGCGGTGCCATCTGCTGCCGCAGCGCATCGGTACGCGGTGCCTCGGGCCCCGGCAGCACCCTTGCCTGGTCGGTGCGGCCAGGCGGCGTTGCGGGGGCGGCCGGCAACCCCTCGGGCCGCACTCGGAAGGGCCGGCCATCGGCTTCGATTAGCGGCACGCTGCGCGGCCCCATGCGCGAAATGCCCCAGATGATCAAAGCCGCAAGCAACACCGAACCGGTCAGCCCCACGGCGATGATGATGATGCGGCGCGTAGTGTCTGACATGGAGGCAAACCACGTCAGCTTTGAGCCGGGCGTGCCGGGCCGCGCCGAGGCCGCGCGCATCGGGCGCCGCTGGCCGAATTGCTCCCAGGAGCGTTGACCGTCGCTCACGACGCCAACCCCAGCTCAGTCTTCCAGTTTTCGTTCATCACGCAGCTCCTCGACCGGTGCCACCCCCATGACAGCGAGGCCGGACCGCAGAACCGCCCCCGTGGCCGCCACCAGCGCCAATCGCGCCCGTGTGGCCACCGGTTCGTCAGCCCGGATGAAGCGCAAGGTCGAATCTTCGCGCCCACGGTTCCATAGTAGATGAAAGTCGCCCGACAAGTCATTCAGAAAGAACGCGACACGGTGCGGTTCGCGCGCCTGCGCGGCCGCCTCGACCACCCGCGGCCAGGTCGCCATGCGGCGCATGAGCGCCATCTCGGCCGGATCGGTGAGGGAATCCAGTGGTGTGGTGGCCAGGTCGGCCAGTTCTGGATCACCGGCGGCCCGCAGCACCGAGCGGATCCGGGCATGCGCGTACTGCACATAGAAGACCGGGTTGTCGCGCGATTGCTCGATGACGCGGTCCAGGTCGAACTCCATCTGCGCGTCCGCACGCCGGGTCAGCATGGTGAAGCGCACCGCGTCACGCCCCACCTCGTCGATCAGGTCGGCCAGCGTGATGTAGCTGCCGGCGCGCTTGGACATCCGCACCGGCTGGCCGTCCTTCAGGACATGCACAATCTGGGTCAAAACGACGTCCAGGCTGACCCGGTTGTCGGTCAGCGCCGCCACCGCCGCCTTCATCCGCCGCACATAGCCGCCATGGTCGGCGCCCCAGACATGGACCAGTTCGTCGAAGCCGCGCTCGATCTTGTGCAGATGGTTGGCGATGTCGTTGGCGAAATAGGTGCCGGTGCCGTCGGACTTCCGCAGCGCCCGGTCGGTGTCGTCGCCGAATTGGGTGGAGCGGAACAGCGTCTGCTCGCGCGGTTCCCAGTCATCCGGCATCTTGCCCTTGGGGGCTTCGAGCACGCCCTGGTAGACTAGGCCCAGGGCGCGTAGCCGCTCCTCGGCGCGGTTCAGCATGCCGGCGTCGATCAGCTCGGCTTCGCTGATGAAGACCTGGTCGGTGACGCCCAGTGCCGCGAGGTCCTCACGAATGGAAACCATCATGGCGGCGACGGTAAAGCGGCGGACCTGCGCCAGAATGGCGTCGCTGGGCGGCATCAGCGCGCCGCTATGCGCAGCCAACAGCGCCTCACCCACCGGCACCAGGTAGTCGCCGCCATATTGCAGCACGGTGCCGAATTCCGCCCCGACGGTGGCGCGGCTCTCATCGGGGCTGGCGCGGATGGCGTCCAGCGTGGCGCCGGGCAGGCCGGCCCGAGCGGCCGCCTCGAGATACCGCCAATACGCCGCCCAGGCCAAAGCCTGCACCTGCGCGCCGGCGTCGTTGATGTAATATTCGCGCGTCACATCGTAACCGGCCTTGGCCAGCAGTCGCGCCAGCGCATCGCCC
>JACMRO010000239.1 GCA_014376425.1 Rubritepida sp. | reverse complement strand
GGCCCCTGCCGCCGAGGGGGTTCTTCGCCCTGGCGTCCAGCCGCTGGTGGGCGGCGTGGCGGGGGCGCTGGCAGACCGGCTGGCTCGGCCGCCGGCGCGAAGGGCTACTCGAAAGCCTCCGCACCGACCGTACCACTCTGCTGGCCAGTCTGGAAGCCGCCCGCGCCGAGTGGAGCGCCGCCCAGGAGCAGCCGGCCGGATAGCGGCCGGTTGAGTAATCGAAGCAGACGTAATCGCCCGTTGTCAGGCTGAGCGAAGTCGAAGCCCGCGCGGGTGCTCCGATTTCGCTCAGCCTTACAACTGACCAATAGGCGAGTAGTAAGCAGGTCGGCGGAAATCCCTCAGCAGAAAGGGCCGGGAGGTGAGGCCCAACGCCTCACCCCCCGGCACAGCCCCGTGCCCCGTCGTAGGGGTGCGGCAGGGGCTGCCAGCACAGGTTCAGTCGAACTGGGTCACCGCCCAGGGCAGGTCGGTATCCCCGGGCCTGGCTCCCAGCCGGGTCAGCAGCGCGTGTACCTGGCCCCGGTGATGCGTCTGGTGATTGAACATGTGGGTTACCAGCACCGCGCGGGGCCGCGTCATCTCGCGGCCGTTGGCGCCGTTCGTCCAGCACAGGTCGCCAGTCAGTTCGGCCCGCCCGGCCCATTCCTCCAACCGCGCATCGGTGCTGTCGCGCGCGGCGCGCAGAGCCGGCCAATCACTCACGTATTCGGGGCTCTGGCGCATGCCGAGCTCAGGCTTTGGCCAGCCGTCGAAGCGCGCCATCCACATGTGATCGGCCCACAGGACGTGGCTCAGCGTGCCGAGCAGGCTGCCGAAAAAGGCGCCCAGATCGGCCCGGCGCGACGCCGGGTCGACACCATCGGCGGCTGCGTAGATCCGACGGTTCATCTCACTGTTGTAGGCCGCCATCATGCGGCACCATTGAGTGTCGATCATCAGCTTACCCCAGCGGTCGATAGAAGAAGAGTGCATTCCCATCGGTAGTATAGCCTGGAATGCATCCGGCTTCGACCCAGCCAGCCTGGCGCACCAAGCCCTCCGCTTTGTCGCCCGCCCGGGTCCCCATGGTCAGCAGCCGCCGGCCCAGCCGCTGCGCCGCCTGTTCGGCGCGGCCCAGCAACGCGCGGCCGATGCCGCGGCGCTGCCAATGCGGGTGCACCAGAAGTTTGGAGAGCTGCGCGCGGTGCGGCTGATTCTCTTCGGTCGCCAGCTCCAGCTGCACGGTGCCGACCAGCTCACCCTCCAGCCAGGCGGCGAGCAGCACCCGATGCTGCGCCGCCACCCCGGCGGCAACGTGCTGCCAGAAGGCGCGCGCCTTCCCGGGCGCCAGTGGCGCGCGCCACGACACGCTGGCGCCATCCGCCACGCAAGCCACGAGTATATCCGCCAGGCGTCGCTCGGCGCTGCTGGCCGCGGCCCCGTCCAGCATGTCGACCACCAGGCCGGTCAGCGGCTTGGCGTAGCGAAATTCGAGCGATTTCGACAGGTCGTCCAGGATGCGCACCGCGCCCTGCCGCACGTAATGGCATTTCTCGTAAAACCGATGCGCGGCGGCGAAACGGGTGTCGGTCCACAGCACCATCCGCTGCGCCCCGGCCGCCCTGGCATGCGCGTGCGCGGTCTCGATAAGGCGCTGCGCCAGGCCGCTGCCACGGGCTGACGGGGCCAGGTACATCTTGGCGATCTCCCAGGCGCGGTCGGAACCCAGCGGCCTGGTGCCGACCATCCCCAGCGCCTGGCCATCCCGCTCGGCCAGCCAGACCATGCCGCCGGCGGCCGCGAACCAGCTGGCCAGGTGGTGCAGTTCCGGCAGCTCGGCATCCACGTCGAACACGACGCCGGGGAATTCCGCCCAGGCATCGCCGATCAGCCGGATGTAGGCGGCGGCGTCGTCGTCGCGGCCTGCCCGGATGGATCCCCCGGCCGCCGCGGGCGTCACGTCAGCTCCCGGCAGAACTCCTGGATGCGGCCGCAGGCCTCGCGCAGGCTCTCGGTGTCGGTCGCGTAGCTGACGCGGATGTAGGGGCTCATGCCATACGCCGCGCCGTGCACGGTGCCGACATGCTTTTCTTCCAGCAGCGCCAGGGCGAAATCCTGGTCGGTCTCGATCCGCGTGCCGGCCTTTGTCGTCTTGCCGATGCAGCCGGCGATATTGGGGAAGACGTAGAAGGCGCCCTCGGGCTTGTGGCAGTTGATGCCCGGTGCGGCGTTCAGCATCTCCACCACCAGGTCGCGCCGCTCGCGGAACAGTGCCGCGCGTTCGGCCACCAGCGCCTGCGGACCGTCGAGTCCCGCCGCCCGCGCCGCCTGGCCCACGGTGAAGACGCCGCTCGTTGCCTGGCCCTGGATGTTTACCATGGCCTTGAACAAAGCCTTGTCGCCGC
>JACMRO010000238.1 GCA_014376425.1 Rubritepida sp. | reverse complement strand
GAACCAGATTGTGACTTCGACACGTTTCATAGACGACTATCTGTTGTATTTGCTGGCCCGGGCGTCGCACCTCGTTTCGGCGGAGTTCCACAGCGTGTTGCGCCGCGCCGGCGTGGCCGTGCCGGTCTGGCGGGTCCTTGCCACACTGGCCGGCAGCCCGGGCGAGACGGTGAGCGGCCTGGCCGAATCCTGCCTGCTGCAGCAGCCGACCATGACCAAGCTGCTGGACCGCATGGTGCGGGACGGTCTGGTCAAGCGGTTGCCCGACGCACGCGACCGGCGGGTGGTTCGCATCCAGATGACGCCGCGCGGCGAGTCGGTGGTGAACGAACTGCTGGAGAGCGCCAAGAAGCATGAGACCGAGGTGCTCGCGCGGCACCCCGAACTCAATGCCATGGCGATCAAGGACCTACTGCGGGGCATGATCGCGAGCCATCGCAAGGGCCGCCGCCCAGTCAACTGAGGCAGGCTCACCGGGCCGGCGGCACGCCCGGTCGTGGCCGCAGGAGGAACATCCGGGCGGGCTGGTAGGTGCCGCCGGCATGCAGCCCGGATGCCGCGTCCCAGCCCCAGAACAGATCCACCCGGCCGGGGCCACGGATGGCGCCCCCGGTATCCTGCGCCACCACAAGCCGCGGCAGGGGCGCTGCGCCGGCCAGGAACAGCGGCGCGCCCATCGGCACGAAGGCCGGGTCGATCGCGACCGAGCGCAATGGCGTCAGGGACACGCCCATGGCGCCGATCGGCCCGTCTTCCGGCCGCAACCCCTCCACCAGGCGGAAGAAGATGTAGGACGCGTTTAGCCGCATTAGGTCACGCGCCACCTCAAGCGGGGCGGCAGCCAGCCAGGCCCGGATAGCCTGCATGCTCATCGCGTCGCGCCGGATCTCGCCCCGTTCGATCAGCACCCTTCCGATGCCACGATATGGGTGGCCGTTCTGCGCCGCATAGCCGATCCGCAGCAGCCGCCCATCGGGCAGCACCACGCGGCCGCTGCCCTGGATGTGCAGGAAGAAAGCGTCGACAGCACTGTCCACCCAGGCAAGTTCGAGCCCGCGTCCGGCAAGGGCGCCATCCTCGATCTCGCCGCGGGGGGGGAAAGGCGGGCCGCGGGGCACGACCGCCGGCGTTGAACGTGTGGCCCGGCGCCCGGGCGTGAGGGCGACTGGCGGGGCCGCCGCCTGTTCCGTCGCGACGGGGGGGGCCGGGTGCATGGCGGGGAGTTCGGTGGGCTCGATGCCGGCGGGGTCGACGGACGCGGACGGGACGGGCGGTGTGGCGTCACCCACGCCGGGGACGGGCGGGTTCGGAGCGATCACCTCGAGGAGTTCCGGCGATGCCTCCGCCGCGGCCAGTTGAGGCTGCCCCTGGGTCACGGCCCGTGCCGCCTCCGACTGTGTCGGCGCGGCCGGGCTACGACGCGCCCAGTCCCTGGGAGGCACAGCCAGCAGCGGCGTGGTGAAGGCCTCCGTTGCCGCAAGCTCGCCACGCAATGTGGGCTCGTAATAGCCGGTCATCGTGCCGGTGCCTATTTCGGTCACCGTAAAGCCCTGCTCGAGAAATTCCCGCATGCGCGCTGCCCAGGCAGCCGCCTGGCGGGACCTTAAGACGCCCGGTGGCCGTGACGGCAGGGCGGCGAGCGCGGCGCATGTGGGCCCCCAGTCGCCCGCCCTGCTGCCCAGCCCCTCGCCGCCCAGCGGGTAGTCTGGCGGCAAGGCACGCCAGGCTGCGCAGCTGCGTCGGAGGGGCGGCAAGACATCGAGAACCGCGTCATCCGCCCAGCCAGGCAGGTCGCGCACCGCTGGCGATGCTTCCTGCGCCCCGGCAGAGCCGATCAGAAACCCGCCGGAGCCGACCAGCCCCCCGCAGGCACCCGCCAGCCAGACGCTACAGGCTGCGAGTCGCCACCAGGCGCCAAGTCGGATCCTTGTCCGCCAGATCCCTCTGAAAGGTCCACAGGTCGGTAAGTTCGGTGATCGCATCGGAGCCCGTCACCACCTCGCCATTGCGTGCCAAAGTCAGGTTGACCTGGTCGGTTACGAAACGCACCGTGACATCGGCGATGCTGGCCCGCAAATCGGCTGACTCGATTGCCACACCATTCACAGCGCGCACTTCCGTGCGTTGGGTCTCGCCGGCATTCTCGCGCGCGGCGACCGCCTGCTCAAAACCGGCATAGGTCTCGTCGCTCAGCAAGCCACGCAGGGTTTGACGGTCACCCGCGGCGAAGGCCTGGACGATCATCTGAAAGGCGGCCTGCGCGCCAGTCAGGAAGCCCGCGGGCTCAAAGCTCGGGTCGACGGCACGGATGCGACCAACGGCCTGTTCTGTAACCCCCGTTAAGGCAGGGCCAGCGGAAACGGCGGCACGCGACGCCTCGCGGCCTGCCGGTACGGATCCGGCGCGGGCCTCAGCCGGCGGCCGTTCAAAACCCTGTCGCTTGCCCAGCACGCTGCGCAGCCGCAGGACGAGAAAGGCCGCGACCATGCCGAACAGGATGAGATCGAACGGAAAACTGCCTTGCATGGTGGTGATAACTCCTGGAGCGCTTAACTGGGGTGCAACGCGGCCTGCTGCAATGTCAGGAAGTTCATGTATGGAACAATACCGCCCAAAGGAAGTCTAAACGCATGATCCTGCTGCGCCACGGCCAGAGCGAGTTCAACCTGCATTACACCCGCACCCGCGTCGACCCTGGGATCGTCGACCCACGGTTGACCGAGCCCGGGCATGCGCAGGCAGCCGAGGCGGCGGAGGCCCTGGCCGGCCACGACATCCGGCGCATCATCGCCTCGCCCTACACCCGCGCGTTGCAGACGGCCGCGCCCCTGGCCGAACGGCTGGGCCTGGCCGTCAGCGTCACCCCGCAGGTTCGGGAGCGCTATGCCTTCACCTGCGACGTCGGCCGGCCGGTAAGCCTGGTGGCGGCGGAGTTTCCACATGTCGCCTTCGAAGGGATAGAGGAAGTCTGGTGGCCGGGCACCGAGGAGCCGGAGCACGCCATCCTAGCCCGCGCGTCGGATTTCCGCAGCGAGATGGCAGCGCGCGAGGATTGGGCGCATACCGTGGTGGTCAGCCACTGGGGCTTCATCCTGGCCTTTACCGGCAAGTCGCTGGGCAATGGCGACTGGCTGCGCGCCGACCCGAGGGAGGCCGCGCCGGCCGAAGTGGTGTGGAAGCACCACTGAAGGCCGCGCTTAGCCCCAGAACAGGTACAGCAGCACCAGCAGGACGACGACGACGATGATCGACCATTTGGTCGCGTTGGTAAACGCGCCCCACAGCCGCTCACGCTCGGCCATGATGTCCTGTGCCTTCACTTCGGCGAATTCGTAGGAGTCGTCGTTCTTGGCCATCGATCCCTGCCTTCAAGCTGTGCCGCGTTGATAGAAACACCGCGCCGCCACGTCCAGCCTCATCGCAGCCACAGGCTGTCGAGGTGACAGGTGGCCGCCGGCACGGTCACCGCCGCGCCGCCCCCCGCGGCCACCAGGCGCAAGGCGGCGGGGTAGAGCGCGTGCTCGCGCGCCAGCACCCTCGCCCCCAGCGAGGCTGCGTCATCCTGCGGCAGCACCGGCACGGCCGATTGCGCGATGATCGGCCCCTCATCCACGTCGGGGCTGACCCAGTGCACGGTGCAGCCATGCAGCCGCACCCCAGCGGCCAGCGCCCGGGCATGGGTATCCAGCCCCGGAAAGCTGGGCAGCAGGCTGGGGTGGATGTTGATCATCCGGCCCTGCCAGGCCCTGACGAAGCCCGCCGTCAGCACCCGCATGAAGCCGGCCAGCGCGATCAACTCGACGCCCGCTTCGCGCAGCCTGGCATCCAGCTCGGCCTCGAACGCCTCGCGCTCCAAGCCGCGGCTGGACACCACGGCGGTGGGCACGCCACCGGTCAGGCCCAGGCCGGCAGCGTCGGCTCGGTTGCTCAGCACCAGCACCGGGCGGGCGGGGAAGTCCGGCCCGGCCATGGCCGCCAGCAGCGCCGACATGTTGCTGCCGCGGCCGGAGATCAGGATGGCCGTCCTCACCAGGCGAGCGGCGCCGCCAGCAGGAAATCGGCCGTGCCTGGCTCGAGCCGGCCGATGGGCATCGCCACCTCGCCGGCCCCGGCCAGCAGGGCGAGTGCCGCGTCGACGTCGCCCGGCCGCACCACCGCCACCATGCCAATGCCGCAGTTGAACACCCGCAGCATCTCCTCCGCCGCCACAGCGCCGGTGCGCGCCAGCCAGCCGAAGACCGGCGGCGGCGCCCAGGCCGAACCATCCACCACCGCGGTCAGCCCCGCGGGTAGCACGCGGGGCAGATTGCCCGGCAGGCCGCCGCCGGTGATGTGCGCGGCCGCGCGGAGCAGACCCGCGGCATGCAGCGCCAGCACCGATTTCACGTAGATCCGGGTCGGCGCCAGCAGCGCCCCGGCCAGAGTGCCGACCCCGAACGGGCTGGGCGCATCCAGCCCCAGCCCGCTCGCCGCCACCACGCGGCGGACCAGCGAGAAGCCGTTGGAGTGCACGCCGCTGGATGCCAGGCCGATCAGCACGTCGCCCGCCGCCACATCGCGCGGCAGCAGCGTGCCGCGCTCCGCCGCGCCGACCGAGAAGCCGGCCAGGTCATAGTCGCCGCCGTGATACATCCCCGGCAACTCGGCCGTCTCGCCACCCACCAGGGCGCAGCCGGCCTGGCGGCAGCCTTCGGCGATGCCGGCCACCACCGTCGCCGCCTGTGCCACGTCCAGTGCGCCGGTGGCAAAATAGTCAAGGAAAAACAGCGGCGTGGCGCCCTGCACCACCAGGTCGTTGACGCACATGGCCACGAGGTCGATGCCCACCGTATCGTGGCGGCCGGCGTCGATCGCCAGGCGCAGCTTGGTACCCACACCGTCCGTCGAACTGACCAGCACGGGGTCGGTGAAGCCGGCCGCGCGCAGGTCGAACAGGGCGCCGAAACCGCCAAGCCCCCCCATGACGCCGGGCCGGTTGGTGGACTTCGCCAGCGGCTTGATGGCATCGACCAGCGCGTCGCCCGCGGCGATGTCCACACCGGCAGCCGCGTAGGTCAGGCCGTTCTGGATTGAACTGTTCAGGGCAACCTCCGATACGGTATGGCATTGAGGCAGAACATTGGGGTCCACCATGCCGTCCGTGTCTTTTAACCGCCTGTTGCTGGCTGCGATACCGCTCTGGCTCAGTTGCTGGGCCGTGGGCGACGCGATGGCGCAGGACAACACCGGGCTGCGGCAGTCCGGCATCGCGGTGGAGGCCACCGCGGCCGATGCGGTGCAGGCGCGCGAGGTGGCGCTGGCGGGCGGGCGGCGGGCGGCGCTGAACCGGCTGGCCGCGGCCGTCGGTACCACTGCCCCCAGCCTGAGCGACCGGCAGATCGACGGCATGGTCGCCTCGATACAGATCGAGGAGGAGCGGGTGACGTCGACCCGCTACAGCGGTCGCATCACCGTCGTCTTCAACAATCAGGCCCGTAACATGCTGGGCGGCGGGGTGACCGGGGGTTCGGCCGGCTCTGGTGGTGGCGGTGGTGGGTATGCCGCGCCGGGTCCGATGGCCGGGCAGCCGACGTCGAATTACCTGGAGGCCAGCACCAGCTTCGGCAGCCTCGCGCAATGGCTGGATCTGCGGCGGCGGTTGCTGGCGGCCGGGCCGGTGGCCAGCGTGAACATCCTGGCGATCTCGACCGATGGCGCTCTGCTGCGGCTGGGCCTGCGTGCGGCGCCGCCTGATGCGAGCACCGCCCTGGCCGATGGTGGCGTGCTGCTGACCCCACCGGGCACCGCTGGTGAGCCCTGGCGGGTGGGCCTTGGTGGCTGAGCCGATCCTGCCGGGCGGGCAGGACGTCGCCAGGCTGCCCCGGCCGGGCACTGATCTGGCTGCTGCCCTAAACACCCCCCTGGCCGCCGATCTGGCCGACCCGCCGCCGCCGCCCGGGCGTGGCCTACTGCGTGGCGCTCGCCCCGTCCCGGCCTGGCAGCGGCGGCTCATGCTGGGCGGCATCGTCGCGCTCATCTTCCTTGCCTTCTGGCTGTTCTCGGCGATCATGACGCCCTTCGTGCTGGCGGCCTGCATCGCCTACTTCCTCGATCCGGTGGCGGCCCGGTTGGCGCGGCATGGCGTGCCGCGCGGGCTTGGGGCGGCGTTGCTGTGCCTTCTGCTCGTGCTGCTCGGGCTGTTGGCGGTGCTGCTGCTCTACCCGCTGATCCTGGCGCAGATCGGCGTCCTGCTGGCCCGCCTGCCCGCCTATGTCGCGACCATCGGGCAGAATGTGCGCGAGATCATGCTGAGCCTGGAGGAAGCCGCCGGGCCCGAGATGGTCGATGCCCGCCTGCGGGAGCTGGTGGTCAGCCAGGCCGGGCAGATGATGGCGTTCCTGGGCACCGCGGCCACCCGGCTGATCGGTGGCGGCGTGGCGTTGTTCAACGTCTTCACGCTGGTCGTCGTGACCCCCGTCGTCACCTTCTACCTGCTGCGCGACTGGCAAGGGCTGATGCTGCGGATCGGGAGCTGGCTGCCGCGCCGCAGCGCGCCCACGCTGCGGCAGCTGGCGCGCGAGACCGACCGCATCCTGGGAGCCTGGTTGCGCGGCCAGCTTTTATGCTGCCTGGCGCTGGGGCTGTTCTATGCCATCGCCCTGTCCGCCATCGGTCTGGAACTGGGTGTGATGGTGGGGCTGGTGACCGGCGGGCTGTCGCTGGTGCCTTATGTCGGTTCGTTGACCGGCTTCGTCTCCGCGTTGCTGCTGGCGGTGGGGCAGTGGGGGACCTGGGGCGGCACCGGCCTGGTGGTGGCGGTATTCATGGCCGGCCAGATCCTGGAGGGCTACGTGCTTTATCCCCGCCTGCTGGGCGACAGGGTGGAGTTGCATCCGGTGTGGGTGATCTTCGCGCTGTTCGCCGGCGGCGTGGCGCTGGGGTTTCTGGGCGTGCTGCTAGCGGTGCCGATCGCGGCGGCGCTGGGCGTGCTGATCCGCTTCTGGATGAAACGCTATCTGGAGAGCCCGTTGTATCTGGACCCACCCCGATAAACGCCCTCCCGGTCAGTAGCCGCAGGCCTCCATCACCACGGCCCACCATTGCGGATTTTCCTGCACCCAATCGGTCAGGATGGCTTCGGATTCGCGTTTCTGCTTATCCCACCAGTCGGCATAGTCCGAGAGCGGCATCGTAACCCCCTGCGTTCCAGGCGGAAATAAAGCACGAGATTCCAGGATCGGGCAGCGTTATTTCGTAGCGCTCATTCCGCCGGCTGCGGGGCGGCTGGCATGGCCCGCGCCTCGGCGCTCTCCGCCCACAACTCCGGCGCCAGCTCCTCGCGCCGGTTCGGGAAAGCCAGGGCGCAGACCAGTGTCACCGCCGCCACCCCGGCCAGCACCAGCATCGCCAGGCTCAGGCTGCCCGAGACTTGGTGCAGGAAGCCGACCAGCGGCGAGGCCACCGCCGCACCCATGAAGCCCACCGTGAAGCGCACCGAATACAGTTTCGCGCGCAAAGGCGGCGCGACGTAGCGCGCCGTCATCGTCTCGTTCACCGTGACCTGGCCGAAGATGGCGGCGGCCACCACCCCGGCCACCGGCAGCACCAGCCAGCCCTGCAGAAAGCTCAGCGCCAGCAGCCCCGGCACCAGCACGAAGGCCAGCGGCATGAACACCTGCTTGAGGGTGCGGCGGTCGATCAGGTGCCCCACCGTGTATTGCGTGATGCCGCCGCAGATGGTGGCGGCGAAGGCGAGGACGGCGACGACCGGCAGCAGATCCGGGCTGCTGGTCAACCGCTCCTCCATCAGTTTCGGCAGCAGCAGCGTGAAGGCGTTGAACACCAGGCCGCTGACCGCGGCGATCAGCATCAGCACGATGACCGCGCGCCGCACCAGCACCGGGGGGATGGGCGGAAAGGGTTTCGTCCCCTTCACCTGGCTGCCGTCGAAGGCCGGCTCGAAGGCGTACAGCACGCCGATACCCGCGCACAGAACGCCCGGAATGATGAACGCCCATTCCCAGCCCAGCTTCCAGGCAATCAGCCCGGTGCACAGCGGCGCCAGCGCCACTCCTAAGTTGCCGAAGACGCCGTTGATGCCGACCGCGCGCCCCACCCGCGCCCCGCCCGCCTCGACGATGATCGCCGTACCGATCGGGTGGTAGATGGCCGAGAAGGCGCCCATGACGCCCAGCCACACCCCCAGCATCCAGCCGGTCTGCGCCGTGCCGGCCAGCGCCATGCCGGCTCCAGCACCCACGAAATACGCCACCATCAGCGCCTTGCGCCCCAGCCGCGCCGCCAGCCAGCCCATCGGCAGCGCCAGCAGCCCGTAAGCCACGAACATGCCGGTGCCGATGGAAATCAACGGCCCGTAATCGGTGCCGAACACATCCGGCCGCTGCTGCACCATGGCCAGCGTGGCGGTGGCCAGGATCAGCAGCGAGTAATGGGTGAACAGGTGCGCCGCATTGATGAACACCACCTGGCGCGTGACGGGCGAGAGCATGGCCAGTTCCTTGGGCTATGGCGCCATTATACGCGCCCGGCGCGGCTGCGCATCAAGGGCTGGATGCGGGTGCCGAACTGCTCCATGCCGATCCGGTAATCGTCGAAGGTCAGCATCACCCCGCGCAGGCCCGGCATCAGGGCGAGTTCGTCCAGCTGCCGCGCGATCGTCCCGTAGCTGCCGATCAGCCGCAGCATGTTGGTCGGCACCCGGTCGGAGCGGATCATCCTTCCCACGGTCGAATGCGCCTCCGCCTTCACATCGGCCGCCGCCTGTCCGTCGCGCCAGGCCAGCGCCTCGTGGTCGGTGCCCGCGACGTAGTGGTCCCATTTCGCCATGGCGGCTTCGTCGGTCTCGTCGGCGATGATCATCATCAGCAGCATGGCGCGGCACTCGCGCCCCGCAGTGGCGTTGGCCGCCAGAAGCCGCTCGGTATGCGGCCGCACCTGTGCCACATCGTTGATGCCGCCGGCTGAGATGAAGTTGATGTCGGCGTATTCGGAGGCGAACCGCATGCCGCGATTGCTTTGCCCGGCCGAGATCACCTCGATCCCCGTCGCCGGCCTGGGGCTGACCCGGCAATCCGTCATCGTGAAGAAGTCGCCCTTGAAGTCGCTCACGCCAGTGGCCCACAGGTCGCGCATGACCTGGACGTATTCGCCGCAGTAATCGTAGCGCCGGGCGAAATGCACCTCGCCGGGCCAGATGCCCATCTGCTCGTACTCGGCCTTTTGCCAGCCGGAGACGATGTTGACGCCGAAGCGGCCGGGGGCGATCTCGTCGATCGTCACCGCCATCCGCGCCAGCACCGCCGGCGGAATGGTGAGCACGGCGGCGGATGCGAACAGCTTGATGCGGCTGGTGATCGACGCCAGCCCCGCCATCAGCGTGAAGCTTTCCAGATTATGGTCCCAGTATTCGCTCACCCCGCCAAAGCCGCGCAGCTTTATCATGGACAGCGCGAATTCGAAGCCATACCGCTCCGCCGCCAGCGTCACTTCGCGGTTCAGGGCGAAGGTCGGCATGTATTGCGGTGAGGTGGTGGAGATCAGCCAGCCATTGTTGCCGATGGGCAGGAAGACGCCGATATCCATTGAGCCGGCCCCGCAGGTTGCGAGGCCCATTCTGGCCCGCGCGGGGCCGTGTGCAACCCCGGTGGCGGCGGGGCCGCGTCCACGCGCCGCAGCGCCTGCCGCAGCGTTGGGCAATTGCTGCCAGCGTCGCCCGCACCCGATCGGAGCCGGCGCCTGGACAGCGCCTGCGCCGCGGTTCAGGAATTGCCCATGACCGAAACCCTGCCCCCCCTTCTGCTTATCGGCTGCGGCAAGATGGGCGGCGCGATGCTGGCCGGCTGGCTTGAACAGGGCCTGCCCGCGGACAGCGTGGTGGTGGAGCCGCATGCGGAGGCGGCCGTGGCCTTCACCGGCCGTGTCCGCACCGTGCCGGCAATCGCCGACATCCCCCCGGGCTTCGCACCCGCCGCGGTGATCCTGGCGACCAAGCCGCAGGAGGCGCCTGCCGTCCTGCCGCAACTGGCGCATCTGACCGCCGGCAACCCGGTCTTCATCTCGATCATGGCCGGCCGCAACATCGGTTTCATGCGGGCGGCGTTGGGCCAGGCGGCGCGCATCGTCCGCGCCATGCCCAACACGCCGGCCGCCATCCGCCAGGGCTTCACCGTGGCCTGCGCCGGGCCGGGCGTGGACACTGCCCAGCACGCGCTTGCCACCCGATTGCTGACCGCGATCGGCGAAGCGGCCTGGGTGGAGGATGAGGCGCTGATCGACCCGGTTACCGCCGTCTCGGGCGGCGGCCCGGCCTATGTCTTCCTGCTGGCCGAGGTGCTGGAGGCGGCGGCCATCGCGCAGGGCGTGCCGGCCGAGCTGGCGCGGCGCATGGCGCGCGCCACCGTGTCGGGCAGCGGCAATTTGCTTGCCGCCAGCACCCAACCCGCAGCCACCCTGCGACAGAACGTGACCAGCCCCAAAGGCACCACCGAGCGGGCGCTGGAGGTGCTGATGGCGCCCGACGCGTGGCCGGCCTTGATGAATCAGGCGATCGCCGCGGCGACCGCACGGTCGCGGGAACTGGCGGGGTGATAGGTCTGGGGTGCACGGGTTCGTGACGACCAACTGCCCCTTCCTCGAACTTCTGGGGTGCAGCGGGCCTTCGGCGCTTGCTGGGTGGGTGCGCTGATGGGCCATGCCCCCAACCTCAGTCCTGCTTGCGCTCGATCAGCCCGCGGCGGATTTTGCGGCCGCGGCGGATGCGGTCTTCGATGAACGGGGCTTCGCCGTAGCGGATGGCGCGGGCCAGGGCGTGGGCGTCCTCGGTGAAGCGGGCGAGCATTTCCAGCAGCGCCTCGCGATTGTTCAGGAACACGTCGCGCCACATGTTGACGTCCGACGACGCGATGCGGGTGAAGTCGCGGAAGCCGGATGCCGCAAATCTCAGCACCGCCTCGCGCGTTTCCTCCGCCAGGTCGTCGGCGGTGCCGCAGATGGTGAAGGCGATGAGGTGGGGCAGGTGCGAGACCATGGCCACAACCTTGTCATGCGTAGCCGGGTCCATGCTCTCGACGATGGAGCCGGCGCGCACCCACATCTCGCGCACCTTGGCCAACGCCGCCGGGTCGCACCCCTCCAGCGGCGTGATGATGCAGTAGCGGCCCTCGAACAGCGTGGCGAAGCCGGCGTCGGGGCCGCTGTGCTCGGTGCCGGCCATCGGGTGCGCGGGCACCAGATGCACGCCGGGCGGCAGCAGCGGCGACAGGTCGCGCACCACGCTGCCCTTGGTTGAGCCCGCGTCGGTCAGGATGGCGCCTGGCGCCAGATGCGGCGCGATGCGGGCCATCACTCCCGCATAGGCGCCGACGGGGATGCACAGCACCACGCAATCGGCGCCGCGCACCGCGTCCGCGATGTCGTCCTCGACCGAGTCGACGAAGCCCAGCGCCCGGACCCGCGCGCGGGATTCTGCCGTGGCGGCATAGGCCACGACATGCCGCGCCACGTCGCCCCGCGCCCGGGCCATGCGCGCGATGGAGCCACCGATCAGCCCCGGCCCGATGATGCAGAGCCGCTCAAACAGCAAGTGCGCTGCTTTCAGCGCATAGTGCGTCGCTGACCATCTGGCATTCTTCGGCGGTGCCGATGGTGATGCGTAGGCAGGCGGGCAGGCCATAGCCGCCCATGCCGCGCACGATCAGGCCGCGCGCCCGCAGCTTCGCATCCGCCGCGCGGCAGGCCTCGGGCGTGGCGAAATCGGCCAGGATGAAGTTGCCCTCGCTGGGCCAGACCTTGATGCCGGACGCGGTCAGCGCCGCGCCCAGCTTCGCCCGCCATTCCGTGTTGTGGGCGATGTTGCGTTCGATCCAGCCCGGCTCCGCCAGCGCCGCGATCGCCGCCGCCTGCGCCGCGATGTTCACGTTGAATGGCCCGCGGATGCGGTTGATGATGTCGGCGATGGCGGCCGGGAAGTAGCCCCAGCCCACCCGCATGCCGCCCAGCCCGAAGATCTTGCTGAAGGTGCGCGTCATCACCGTGCTGCCGCCGGCATCGACCATCGCGGCACCCGCCTCATAGGTCGGATCGGTGACGTATTCGGCGTAGGCCGCGTCGAGTACCAGCAGGATGTCGTCGCGCAGGCCGGCGCGCAGCCGCGCCACCTCCGGCTGCGGCAGCAGGTAGCCGGTCGGGTTGTTCGGGTTGGCCAGGCAGACGATTTTCGTGCGCGGGCCCACCGCGGCCAGCATGGCGTCGACGTCGCAGCGCATCTCGCGTTCCGGCACCTTGATGACTTGGCAGCCGGCGTAGCGGCCGGTGATGTCGTACATGGTGAAGCCATGCGCCGACATGATGAGCTCGGTGCCCTCGCCGCCATAGGACATGATGAGGTGCAGCAGCAATTCGTCGCTGCCGGCGCCGCAGATGATCCGCGCGGGGTCGAGCCCGAAACGGCTTCCAATCGCCTCACGCAGAGCGGTGCTGCTGCCATCGGGGTAGCGGTGCAGTTCGGCGGCTGCTTCGCGGAACGCCTCCATCGCGCCAGGCGGCGGGCCGAAGGCGCCCTCGTTGCTGCTCAGCTTAATGGTACGGTTGACGCCGGGCACGCGGCTCTCACCGGGCGCATAGGCCTTGATTGACAGGATGGTCGGGCGCGGGGCTACGGCATTCATGCGGCGGTTCCTCGAAGCGGCGCGGCGTAGGCGCCAAGCAGGCGGGCCCGGTCGAAAGGCAGGGCGGCCAGGCGCGCATCACTGGGCATGATCAACCCATCCGCCTCGATCAGGAAGCGGGAGATGCCCGGCGCGCGGCGCACCAGCACCAGGCGCGCGGTGATGGCCGCACCGGCCAGGGTGGTCAGCAGCTGCCCGCGTGACTGCTCGCTGTCCGATTCCAGCAGCAGCAGGGAGCGGTCCTGTTCGGAGGCGTCGGGCGCGCCGGGGGCCACGACCAGCGCATCCGCCTCCGGCTCGCTCTCGCTGAAGAACGGCAGCCGGGCCACGACGGAAAGCTGCGGCGCGTTCAGCGCCGGCCACCACTCCATCTCCGGGCTGTCGGCATCCTCGGGGAAGGGGAGGACGGCGACCGAGGCCTCGCCGCGCGTCACGGCGGCCAGGGCACGGGCGGGCGTGGGGTAGGTGCGCACGGCAGTCAGCCCGCCGAAATGCTCGGGCACCAGCCGGGCCATCGCCGTGTCGCGTTCATAGACCGAGACCGAGAAGCCGCCCTGCTGGGCGATGGAGGCAGCGAAAAGCTCGCGCCACACCCGCACCAGCGCGGCCGGCGGCAGCGGGCCCTGATGCCGCACCAGCAGCCGGCGCAGGATATCCGCCTCCCGCCCTGGCCGCAGAATGGTGCTGCCGGCCTTGGCTCGGGTGGCCGCCAGGCTGTCGACGATGCCGGCGCGCTGCATCAGCAGGTCGTGCATCGCATCATCTATGGCATCGAGCTGGGCGCGGACGGCGGAGAGGGTGTTCATCTGGGATGCACCCATAACCGCCATGGGCCCCAGGTTGAAGCCCTGCCGGCCAGGGCCTATTCACCGCTGATGTCCGCGATCCAGCCATTTCCGGAGGTCGAGCACCAGGGCGCCACCTTTGCCCAGGGCCTGATGCTGGATTGCGGCGTGCAGCTGGCGCCGGTGACGGTGGCGTACCAGACCTACGGCCGGCTGAATGCGGCGCGCAGCAACGCCATCCTGGTTTGCCACGCACTGACCGGCGACCAGTATGTGGCCGACACCCAGCCGGTGACTTCCAAGCCCGGCTGGTGGGCCAACCTCATCGGCCCCGGCCTGCCGGTCGACACCGACCGGTTCTTCGTTATCTGCGCCAACGTGCTGGGCGGCTGCATGGGAAGCACCGGCCCGCGCGAGAAACGCGCCGACGGTACACCCTGGGGCACGGATTTCCCGACCATCACCATCCGCGACATGGTGCGGGCGCAAAAGCTGCTCACCGACAGCCTGGGCATCGAGCGTCTGCTGGCGGTGATCGGCGGCAGCATGGGCGGGATGCAGGTGCTGGAATGGGCGGCGACATTCCCGGCTTCGGTGTTTGCCGCCGCCCCCATCGCCTGCGCCAGCCATCACAGCGCGCAGAACATCGCCTTCCACGAGGTCGGCCGCGCCGCCATCCACTCCGACCCCGACTATTTCGCCGGCCGTTACTGGGAGCATGGCGCCATCCCCGCGCAGGGGCTTAGCGTGGCCCGGATGGTCGCGCACATCACCTACCTCTCCGAGGCAGCGCTGACCCGCAAGTTCGGCCGCAAGCTGCGCGGCGCCAACGCCGTGACCTTCCTCGAAGACGTGTTCGAGGTGCAGAGCTACCTGCGCTACCAGGGCAGCAGCTTCGTGCGCCGCTTCGACGCCAATTCCTACCTGACGATCACCCGGGCGATGGATTACTTCGATCTGGCGGCAGAGCATGGATCGCTGGCGCAGGCCTTCCTGAAGACGCCGACGCGGTTTTTCGTGGCGAGCTTTTCGAGCGACTGGCTGTTCCCGACGCGGGAGAGCCGGGCGCTGGTGCGGGCGATGAACGCCGCCGCGGCGCGGGTGAGCTTCGTCGAGATCACCTCGGATAAGGGGCACGACGCGTTCCTTTTGGACGAGCCGGAGTTCCATGCGGCGCTGGGCGGGTTTGTGGCCGGAGCTGCGCGGGCGGTGGGGGTATGAAGCCCGACACCCCCATCCAGTACGTCGCCAAGAACATGCGCGTCGACCTGCGGCTGATCGCCGACATGATCCCGCCCGGCGCCCGCGTGCTCGACATCGGCTGCGGCAATGGCGAGCTGCTGTCGGTGCTGACCGAGGCGAAGAACGCCGACGCCCGCGGCATCGAGATCGACATGGAGCAGGCGACCCGCGCCGTGGCCAATGGGCTGGCCGTCATCCATGGCGACGCCGATAACGACCTGGCCTTCTACCCCGATGCGGCATTCGATTTCGTCATCCTCTCCCGCACCCTCCAGGCGGTGGAAAAACCGCGCGAGGTGCTGCGGCAGATGCTGCGCATCGGCCAGCACGCCATCGTCAGCTTCCCCAATTTCGGCCATTGGGCCGTGCGCTGGCAACTCGCCTCCAGCGGCCGCATGCCGATGACCGACACCTGGAACCGGGGCTGGTACGAGACCCCCAACATCCACCCCTGCACCATCCGCGACTTCTTCGAGCTGTGCGCGAAGGACGGCTACGTGGTGGAGGAGTGGCTGGCCGCCGATGACGAAGGGCTGCAATCGCCCTGGCGTCGTTCGGCCTGGCTGGCCAACCTGTTCGGCGAACAGGCGCTGTTCAAGCTGCGCCGGGCCTAACAGGCTGCTGAAAAACTGGGCGGGTCGGCTGGGCGGTGCCTTTCCGCGCAGAATTCGTCCGCCCCTTGCCAGGATGCAACAGCACCCTCCCGGCGGCCCAGCCTTTCCTGCCCGAAAAGTCCCTCGCCCGCCCTCAGCCGCCAGTTTT
>JACMRO010000237.1 GCA_014376425.1 Rubritepida sp. | reverse complement strand
GCGCTTCATCGCCGCCTGGAACTGGGCGAACATTCCGCAATATGCCGCGCTGGTGCTGTTATCGGCCCCGGCGGTGGTGCTGCCGGCGGGCATCGGCCAGATGCTGGCGCTGGTGGCGGGGGGCTATGCGCTGTGGCTGGAGTGGTTCGTGACGAAGCAGGCGCTGGGGCTAGACGGCCCGCGCGCGGCGATGTTCGTGGTGCTGGACGTGGTGATCGGGCTGTTCGTGCAGGGCATCGTCGGCCGGATGTCGATGTGATGTGGCGGGCCACACCCGGCCTTCTGCTACAACCCTGAACAGCCCAGCCGACGCAGCGACGCATCGATCCAGGATGCGTCATGCGTGCCGGCCAGGATGTTGGCCATCTGCACCGCCTCGGCCGCCTGCTTCGCCAGCGTCGCCGTCAGCACCTCGCCCAGCTGCGCGAAGGGCACGCATACCAGCCCGTCTTCATCACCCAGCATCAGGTCGCCTGGCTCGATCACCATGCCGTCCAGCGCGATGGCGCAATTGATCTCGCCCGGCCCATCCTTGTAAGGCCCGCGATGGGTGACGCCGGCGGCATAGACCGGGAAGTCGTGCGCCGCGATCCAGCCGGCATCGCGGATGGCGCCGTTGATCACAATACCGGCCAAGCCGGCGCGGATCATCGAACTGGCCATCAGCTCACCAATCAGCGCATTGGTCAGGTCGCCGCCGCCATCCACCACGATTACGTCGCCGGGCCGGGCCAACTGGATGGCCTTGTGGATCATCAGATTGTCGCCAGGCCGGGTCCTGACCGTCAGCGCCGGGCCGGCCAGGACGCCGCCGCCCGGCTTGGACATGTCGTGCATGGGGCGCAGCCGCGGCCCGCCCGCAACCATGCGCGCCATGCAGTCGCTGACATTGGCGACCGGCAGCGGACGGTACGCATCCACGACGGACGGGGCCGCGGCACGGGTGCGGGAATGGATGGCGAAGCCTGCCGGCATGGTGTCCTCCTGAAATGCCGCATCACCCTACCCCATCCGGCGCGGCTGGCCATGCGGGCCGGCCCGCCTGTGATGGCTCCTGGCCCGGCTCGCATTGCTGGCCGCGACAGGGCCGCTACCGTCCCTTGAAGACTGGCCGGCGCTTCTCGGCAAAGGCGGCCTGCGCCTCACGCGTATCCTCGGTGCGCGACAGTGCGACGGTCTGCCCCTGCTCGAAGCGGTAGCCGTCGCGCAGCGGCATCTCCTCGGTGGTGGCAAAGCTGCGCTTGGCGGCGCGAACGGCCAGCGGCACCTTCGCCGCGATCTCGGCCGCGATCGTTTGCGCGCACGGCAGCAGTTCGGCCGCCGGTACGCAGGCGCTGGCGGCGTTCATGCGGAAAAGTTCCGGCCCCGTCATCCTGCGCGCGGTGTAGATCATCAGCCGTGCGTCGGACGGGCTGAAATGCCGCAGCGTGTGCCGCACCCCGCCCGCCAGGCCCACATCCACCTCGGTCATCGACAGGAAGGCGTCCTCGCTCACCACCAGGATGTCGCAGCACAGCGCCATCACGCAGCCGGCGCCGATGGCGGCGCCGTTCACCGCCGCGATCACCGGCTTCTCGCATTCGATGATGCAGTCGAACGCGGCGCGCACCAGGCGGTTATGCGCAGGATAGACGCCCGGCTCCGCGGAAGGCCGCTCCTTCAGGTCGGCGCCGGCCGGGAAGGTGCGACCGGCACCGGTCAGGATGATGGCGCGGACGTCATCGCGGTCATGCAGTTCGTCGAAGAGCCCCACGCATTCTTGGCGGAAGGCGCGGTTCTGCGCATTCACCGGCGGGCGGTTCATGGTGATGGTGGCGACGTGGTCAGCCACCTCGAGCGTGAAGCAACCCATCATTCTGCCCTTATACTGGCGGCACGGATAACCTCGCGCCAGCGTGCGCTTTCCACGGCGATGGTGGCGGCCAGTTCGTCCGGCGTGCCGCCCAGCGGCTCCTCGCCCAGTGCTTCCATGCGCGCCCTGAAGGCCTGGTCGCCCAGCACCCGGTTGAATGCGGCGTTGAGCCGGCCGACCGCCGTGCCGGCCGGGGCCGCGATGTAGTTGAAGGGCGACGCGTCGAACCCCGGCAGCGTCTCGGCGATGGCGGGGATTTCCGGCACCAGCGGCGAACGCGTGGGGGTGGAGACGCCCAGCGCGCGCAGTCGCCCGTCACGTGCATGCGGCAGCAGGATGGAGATGGTGTCGATCGCCATCTGCACGTTACCGGCGATGACCTCGGTGGTGGCGGGGCCGGTGCCGCGGAAGGGCACGTGCAGCAGGTCGATACCGGCCAGGAATTTC
>JACMRO010000236.1 GCA_014376425.1 Rubritepida sp. | reverse complement strand
GCGCGACCTCGCCCGCCAGCAGGGCCAGCAAGGAAGTGCCGGCGGCGCCGCCGCCCGCGCCGATCATCAGGAATGCCAGCACGGCCAGGCCGATGCCGGGCCAGAAATGCGTCATCAGCAGCCCGGTCGCCGCGGCCGCCAGCGTGCCGCCCAGCGCGAGCACGGCCATGCCGCCCACGATCCAGGGCGTCCGCCGCCCGCCGGCATCGGAGCCATGGCCCATGCGCGGCCGCAACATCTGAATGGCGTAATGAAGCGCCACCAGCAGGCCGGGCAGCGAGGCCGGCAACGCCAGCCCCACCACCATGGCGCGGTTGATGGTGGAGGTCGTCAGCACCACCACCGCGCCCAGTGCCGTCTGCACCAGGCCCAACCGGATGATGCCGAACCAGGAGAGGCCGCCGATCATGCCAGCCACCGCACGGCCACGGCGCTTACCATCATGCCCATTACCAGGAGCCCCACGCCGGTCGCGTTGAACCAGGGCGCCTGCCCACGCGGGTCGCGCAGCAGCCGGGGCATGCAGGCCAGCTGGGCCGCCATCAACAGCACGATCAGCGGCGCTGCCCAGGGCAGGCCCCAGGCCAGCAGCAGCCCCGCCACCACCGCCTGCGGCACCAGCATGAACCAGCACGCGACCCGGGCCGCCCGCGCCGGCCCCAGCCGCACCGGCAGCGAGCCCACGCCCATCCGCCGGTCACCCTCGATCGACTTGAAGTCGTTCAGCACCATGATGCCGATGGTCGCCACGCTGTAGAGGCCAGCCAGCCAGAACACCTCGGCCGAGGGCACCGCGCCGTTCAGCATCACGGCAGCACCGGTCACCCAGGCCAGGCCCTCATAGCAAAGGCCGCAGGCGGCGTTGCCGAACCAGCCATTGAGCTTCAGCCGCAGCGGCGGCGCGCTGTAGGCCCAGGCGAAGAACAGGCCCAGCAGCGTGGCGGCGAATACCACCGGCCCCAGCGCCAGGGCCACCAGCAGCGACAGCCCGGCCCAGAGCCAGGCGATGGCCAGGCCCCAACGGCCGGGGATGCGCCCGGAGGGAATCGGGCGGTTCGGCTCATTGATCGCGTCCACGTGGCGGTCGTGCCAATCGTTGATCGCCTGGCTGGTGGCGCAGACCATTGGGCCGCAGAGCAGCACGCCCAGCGCGATCTCCCCCGGATGCGTATGCAGCGGCACACCGGCCGAGACCACGCCGCACAGAAAGGCCCAGCAGGGCGGGAACCAGGTGACAGGCTTGAGCAGTTCCAGCACCGCGGAGGGTGCGAGGCGGGGAATGGCAGGGGCGGACATCAGCCTGCGTCCTCGGCTGCATCGGGGCCGCCGATGTTGAAGCGCCGCAGCTTCACGTAGAGCGACTGTCGCGACAGCCCAAGCATCTCCGCCGCCAGCGCCCGGTTGTCAGAGGACAGTTCGAGCGCCGCCTCGATCGCCAGCTTCTCGATCACGTCGGTCGCGTCGCGCACCAGTTCGCGCAGCGGCACACGGCCGACCAACTCGTTCAGGTTGGCGACGGGCGCCGGGATGGTGGCGGTGTTGCCGCCGATGCGCGGTCCCACATCGCGAATCGCGAAGCCGTAGGACGCCTGACCCGCGCCAGGCAGCTCGGCCGCCGAGACCTCGACTTGTGATTCGCTGCCCAGCGCGCCGCGAAGCATGGTCTGCAGCAGCCTGACCGGCCCGCGCATGCGCAGATTGGCGATCAGCACCTCGAGCTCGACTTCCTGGCGGCCCAGGAAACGGCCCAGCAGTTCGCCCTGTGCCTGGGCTGGGCTGCCCAGCTCCGCCAGGGTCAGGAAGGCGGGATTGGTGGCGAGCACACGGCCATCGCCACCGGTCACGACCAGCCCATCGGGCGAAACCTGCAGGAAGGCGGCCAGCTTCGACTGGCCCTCGGGCAGCCGGATGTCCGGCGCCTCGCCGCCCGCCAGGCGGACCATGAAGAAGGTCTTATCCTCGTAACGCAGCAGCGAAGCGGATACGAGCACCTCGCGCACCCCGCCGGCCAGGCGCAGCGGCACATCCTCGGCCCTGCCCGCGGCGCGCGCCTGGCTGAGCAGCGACTGAAGTCGCGGCTCGGCGGTGGGCGCGAACAGGTCGGTCAGGTTGCGGCTGGAGGTCGGGCCCGCCAGCAGGGCCAGCGCCCGATCTGCGGCCAGATTGGTTTCGGTGATGCGCAGGGTCGACGCTTCGGCCAGCAGCACCGGTTCTGCCGACATCTGGAACAGAACGCGGTAGCGCGTCTCCATCTGCCGAAGCCGGCCGTAGTCGCGTTCGACGGCCTGCAACGCCTCCATCAGCTGCTGCTGCAGGGCGCTCACCGCACGAAGGTCCCGCCCGAACACCAGAATGTGACCATTGCCGCCAGCGGCTGCGGTGCAGAGCAGGGGTACCTGTGGCCCGTTCGGGGCCAACTGGTTGACGTGCCGCGCCCGCGACGGGCCACGCGTGGCGTCGGCCAGCAGCTCTCGCGCCTTGGCGTGGCTGTCGTCGTTTAGCGTCTCCGCCCAGTCCCGACCGACCCATCCGCGCATTCCCGCTAAGGCGGGGGCCAGTTCGCTGGAGCCGAATGCCACATCCTCAATCATGCCGGTGTCACCCAGCACGAAGACGATGTCAGAAGCGGCCGCGAGCAGTTGCGCGTTGGTCTGCGGGTCCGGGTTCAGAAACGCCCCTGCGGGAGTTTGGAAGCCCGACAATTCGGTCCTTTCGAGGTGGCATACTAGGGAAGGCGGCGCCACGCGCTTCGAGCAGCCGCGCGGCCTCGCCCAGCGCCGTGGAAGCGCAGAGCGAGAAGCCGTCGGCGCCCGAACGAGCGACGATCTTGGGGTCGACGCTGAGTGCGGCGCCGCCGATCATGATAGCCGGGGCCTGCCGGCGCATGGCACGGCGGATGGCGGCGATGGTGGAGCGCAGCAAAGGCAGTGCGTCAGTCCGGGCGATCGACAGGCCCAGCACCTCGGGCGCGTTGCCGCGCAGCTCGAGGACCAGATCGGCCACCGTGCCAGGGCGGGCATGCTGCGCCGCCCAGCCACCACGGCTGAAGAATTCCGAGACCATCGCCACGCCGAAATCATGCTGCTCGCCCGGCAGGGCCGAGATCAGGATGCCGCGCAGGGCGGGGCCCGCGGTGGGACGGGCCGGCATCTCCTCCGCCAGGTCGCGCATCAGGCTGCGCAGCCGCCACACCGCCAGGGTCACGGTGGCGAAGCTGCTGCGATCCTCTTCCCAATAGGTGTTGAGGGCGCGGGCGGCGGGCGCCAGCAGGTTCAGCATGATCAGGTCGAAACTGTCGCCGCGCCCCTTGGCGTGCTCGGCCTGCGGCCTGCCGTTGCCGCCCGCCAGCAAGCCCTCAACCAGCGCAATGATCTCAGCCTGCGGGTCCACATGGCGTGACAGCAGGGCGGGGATGACGCGTTGCCGGATCGCCTGCTCCAGCGGCTGCTGGAGGGCATCGATCACGTTCGCATCTGTGCTGATCTGATGTTGGAGCATTTTCCCCGTTCCTTCCCAATTTATCGTCCCGATCCCGCAACGGTGTCAACCACGCATTACGTCAATCGAACTTGACACTCTACCTCCCGCCCTCGTAGCCTTCGATTCACCCGAGGGACGGGTCCGCGTCGTTTCAGTTCTCTAACAACCCACTAAATCACTCGGCTTTTCGTGGGAAAGTTGCAGAACCGAACGGGTTGCAGCGGGCGCCTCAGGGGGAGGGATTGTCAAGCAATGAGTGGATCCACACTGCTCGATCGGGTGATCGCCAAAGTCGATTCAAGCCCGCATGGCAGCGCCTCCGGCCGCTGCACCCGCCACCACGCGTTGCGCAAGCCGCTCTACACCTCGCAGGAACGGGAGCGGCGGGATGCCACGCCATGGACCCTGGTGCAGGGCCTGCTGGCGCCGTTCCAGTTCCTTGTCTTCCTGGTCAGCCTGAGCCTGGTGATCGTCTATCTGGGCACCGGCGAACATCTGCTGGCCACCGAAATATCGGTCGTCATCAAGACCTTGACGCTCTACGCCATCATGGTGACGGGCGCGATCTGGGAAAAGAAGGTCTTCGGCGTCTACCTGTTCGCCCCGGCCTTCTACTGGGAGGACGTGTTCAGCATGCTGGTGATCGCGCTGCACACCGCCTATGTCTACGCCTTCCTCACCGATGCCGGCACGCCGCATTTCCGCATGTGGCTCGCGCTCGCGGCCTATGCCGCCTACGTCATCAACGCCACCCAGTTCATCTTGAAGCTGCGCGCCGCGCGGCTGGACGCGCGGGCGGCATGAGTTTGGCCTTGTCCCGCGGTTGCAGCGACGCGCCGGTGCTGCGCGAACGGGGCCAGCGCGAAGTCTTCTGCGGCCTGACCGGCATCGTCTGGCTCCACCGCAAGATCCAGGATGCCTTCTTCCTGGTCGTTGGCAGCCGGACCTGTGCGCATTTGCTGCAGTCGGCCGCCGGCGTGATGATATTCGCCGAGCCACGTTTTGCCACCGCCCTGATGGAAGAGCGCGACCTGGCCGGCCTGGCGGACGCGCATGACGAGTTGGACCAGGTCGTCGCCAAGCTGCTCAAGCGCCGTCCAGACATCGCGATGCTGTTCCTGGTCGGCTCCTGCCCTTCGGAGGTCATCAAGCTCGATCTGGGCCGCGCGGCGCAGCGACTCGACGGCGTTTACAAGCCCGCCGGCGTGCGGGTGCTCAGCTATTCCGGCAGCGGCATCGAGACCACCTTCACGCAGGGCGAGGATGCCTGCCTGGCCGCGCTCGTGCCGCAGATGCCGCGTGACGACACGGCGCAACTGCTGGTGGTGGGCGCCCTGGCCGAGGTGGTGGAGGACCAGTTCCGCCGCATCTTCGGCGCGATGGGCCTGACGCGGATCGCGTTTCTGCCGCCGCGCCGCGCCAGCGAAATGCCGGCGGTGGGCGCGAATACGAAAATGCTGCTGGCGCAGCCCTTTCTGGCCGACACCGCCCGCGCGCTCGAAGCGCGCGGCGCTGTGCACCTCCCTGCCCTGTTCCCGCTCGGCGTCGAGGGCACCACCGACTGGCTGACCGCCGGCGCCGTCGCGATGGGTGTGCCTGCCGCGGCCATCCGCGCCGCCGTCGAGATGCAGGAGGATCGCGCCCGCCTGGCCCTGGGCCGCTTGCGCGAAAGACTGGTCGGCAAGCGCATTTTCTTCATGCCCGATTCGCAGCTGGAAATCCCGCTCGCGCGCTTCCTGCACAACGAATTGGGGATGGAACTGCTGGAAGTCGGCACCCCCTTCCTACATCGCG
>JACMRO010000235.1 GCA_014376425.1 Rubritepida sp. | reverse complement strand
CGTTCGGCAGGTCTTCCAGCGCATTCACCACCGAGAACGGCACGTCTTCGCTGGACAGCAGCGCCAGACATTCGGCGTTGGTCTTGCGCGCGACCTGGCGTTCGATCTCGTCCCATACCTCCCTAAAGTGCTTCTGCCGGGCGGCGAAGGTCGTAAAGCGCGGGTCGACCATGATCTGCGGCTCGCCGGCCAGCTCGAAGAACCGGCGCCAGTTGGCATCCGAGTAGGGCAGCAGCGCCAGGTAGCCGTCCTTCGTCTTGTAGGGGCGGCGCGCGGCCGTGGCCACGGGCGCATAGCCCATGCCCGCGATCGGCGGCTCGAAGGCATGGCCCCACTGGTGCTCCATCATGTTGAACGCCGCCATGGTCTCGAACATCGCCACGTCCACCTGCTGGCCTTCGCCCGTGCGCTCGCGGTGCAGCAACGCCATCGTGATCGCGTAGGCGGCATGCACGCCGCTGATCTTGTCGGCAATGATGGTGGGCACGAAGCGCGGCTGGCCGGCGATCACCGTCTGCAAATCCGCCAGGCCCGACGCCGCCTGGATGATGTCGTCATATGCCGGCCTGCCGGCATACAGGCCCTCGTCGCCGTAGCCGGTGACGTGGCAGTAGATCAGCCTGGGGTTGTCTTTGGAGAGCTTGGCGTAGTCCAGCCCGAGCCGGTTGGCGGCGGGTGTGCGCAGCGAGTGCAGCAGCACGTCCGTCTTGCCGACCAGCTTCATCAGGACCTCTTGGCCTTCGGGCTTTTTCAGGTCGACCACGATGCTGCGCTTGCTGCGGTTGCTGGTGAGAAAGAATGCGCCCATCAGCGGCGAGCGGCGCGGGCCGATCGAGCGCGTCAGGTCGCCCTCGGGCGGCTCCAGCTTGATCACGTCGGCGCCCATGTCGCCCAGGTACTGGCCGGCAAGCGGGCCAAAGATCATCGAAGCCACCTCCAGAATGCGGATGCCTTCGAGCGGTCGTTTTTTGGTCATGCAGCTTTCCTGTTCAAAGCACGGCCAGCGGCGTGAGCGGGCTGCCGGTCGCGCCGACGATGGGCAAGGCCGCCGCGACGAAGAGGAATTCGCAGCGGCCGGTGGCCACCAGCGGCGCCAGCATCAGGCCCCCCAGCAGCGGGATGCCGAAGTCGCGGATCACGCACTGGTGCACCGGGAACACGGTGCCGGCGGCGAAGGGCAGCACTTCGACGGCGAAGTTGTCCGCGCCGATCAGCGCGACGTCCTGCTGCGCCAGCCACAGGCCCGCCTCATGGTCGATACCCGGCTCGCTGTTGAAGTCGATGTCCGGGTTGCCCAGTTGCGCCTTGAGCCAGCCGGTGTGCAGGAGCACCGCGTCGCCCGGCTCGATGCGCAGTTGCGCCTGGGCCAGGCAGGCCTCGATGTCGGCGCGCGTCACGACCTCGCCAGCATGCAGCGGCCGGCCGCGCAGCAACACCACGTCGATCAGCACGCCGCGGGTGACGGCCGGCGGCATCTTCTCCACGCCCAGGCGCGTGGCGCCCGAGGTGCTGCGCATCGTCGTCTCGCGGTAGCCGTTGAACATCTTCTCGTCGCACCAGGCGTGGCACAGGGCGTCGATGTGGGTGCCGATGTGCAGCGGCATCACCACCGTGTCCTCCGCGAACTGGAAGCCGCCAGGCCGCTTTGCGCCCGCCGCGTAGTCGCCGCCGTCGCGGCCCATGAAGTGCTGCAGGCCGGAGCGGTGGCGGGGCACGGGTGTCTTGT
>JACMRO010000234.1 GCA_014376425.1 Rubritepida sp. | reverse complement strand
CGAAGATATCCGGCAGCGGCTTGCCGAAGACCCGCATGAGGCTTAGCGACAGGCGATTCACCCGCACATCGTTGTATTCCCAATGGGTTCCCGGCGGCTGCAAAGCACGATCGCCCTTGCGCGCGCCGCCCTCGCTCGCCAGCTCGCGGCCGCGGTCGATCATGTCCCTTTTGTCGAACAACACGCCTTCCCATTCGGAGGTGTTGGTCAAAAGATGCCGCCAGGTGATCGCGCCATTCTGCGGCCCGTCGAAACCTTCATCATCCACCAACTGGCGCACCGGCGCATCGATATCCGGGATCAGCCCGTCATGATGCGCGATTCCGGCGAGCAGGCTGAGGTAACTCTTCGCCACCGAGAATGTCTGGTCGATCTGCCCAATGTCGCCGACCTCGCCCATCTGCCGGCCGTGCTGGAACACCACCGCGTTGACCGGCCCGCGGGGATAGACCGGGCCCAGCAACGCATTGTCCGGCGGTGGCTCGAAGAAGCCGCTTTCCAGATGCGCCCGGAGGTCGCGGGGCCAGGGAGTTTCGTGCGCGGCGACGAAAGTCAGAGCGTCTTGCAATGTGTGCATGCGGGAAGGTTAGACATGATCGGCGTCGCCGGAAACGGGCGGCACGGAAAAAGGCCGCCTAACGCCCTCCGCCTACCTCCATGCCGCCATCCGGGCGCCAGGCAAGATGCAGCTGCGCCCGCTCGGCAACATGCCGGCAAATCACCTGGGCGTTGTCGCCGATGAGCGGGTTGCCGCCGAATGGACGTACCGGGCCAGTAGGTCAGGCGGCAGAACCCCGGCGCCATTCGGCAATCAGCACACCGTCAGCATCGTCAGGCCGCCGCGTTGCGCCCGGCAGTGCCGTTTCCTGGCAATTCAATCCCGATCGCCAGGGTGCTCATCCCGGACCCACGCTCCAGGTTCACCACCACCTTGTCGGGGTCCACGGCGACGTAGCGGGCAACGACGGCGATGAGTTCCTGCTGAAGTTTGGGCAGGAAGTCCTCGCGGCCGCGGCCGACGCGCTCATGGGCCAGGATGATCTGCAGCCGGTCCTTGGCGACGTTCGCCGTGGCCGGTACCGGGTTCACCGCTTTGGCGCGGAAGATGTCGAGCCAGGACATCAGGCAGCCCTCCCCCCGAACAGCCGGCTGAACAGGCCGGTTTTCTTCTTTTCCGCCTCGAGGAAGCGGTGCGGCCGGTCGTCGCCCAGGAAGCGCGCCACGGCATCGGTATAAGCCTGGCCGGCAGTGCTGTCGGTGTCCATGATGACCGGGTTACCCTGGTTGGACGCCTTGAGCACGCTTTCGCTCTCAGGGATGACGCCGAGCAGCGGAATGGCCAGGATTTCCTGGATGTCCTCAAGTTTGAGCATCTCGCCGCGTTCCACGCGCACCGGGTCGTAGCGGGTGACCAGCAAGTGTTCCTTGACGGCTTCGCGCTTATCCTCGGCGCGTTTGGACCGGCTCTGGATCACGCCCAGAATGCGGTCGCTGTCGCGCACCGAACTCACTTCGGGGTTGGTCACCACAATCGCCTGGTCGGCGTAATACAGCGCCAGGAGCGCACCTTTTTCGATGCCGGCCGGGCTGTCGCACAGCACGTAGTCGAACTCCTTCAGAAGCTCCTCGATGATCGTCCCCACGCCCTCGCGGCTCAGCGCATCCTTGTCGCGCGTCTGGCTGGCGGGGAGGATGAACAGCCCGTCCACCCGCTTGTCCTTGATCAACGCCTGCTGAAGCTTGGCCTCGCCCTGGATGACGTTGACGATGTCGAACACCACGCGCCGTTCGACGCCCATGATCAGGTCGAGGTTGCGCAGGCCCACGTCGAAATCGATCACCACGGTGCGCTTGCCGCGCTGCGCCAGGCCGGTGGCGATGGCGGCCGAGCTGGTGGTCTTGCCCACCCCTCCCTTGCCGGAGGTGACGGTGATGACCTGGGAATTGCTGGGCAAGGGCAGGGGCTCCTAAAGCTTCTCGAACCGCAGCGCCTCGCCGTCGAGGCGAACCTGCACGGCGCGGCCGATGGGCGCGTCGGTCAGGCCCTCGCGCACGGCATAGAAGCCGGCGATGGCGATCAGCTCGGGGTCGAAATTCAGCGCGAAGACGCGCGCCTCGGGGTTTTGGTTGGCGCCGGCCAGGGCCCGGCCACGCAGCGCGCCATAGACGTGGATATTGCCGTCGGCGATGACTTCGGCGCCGGGGTTCACGGTGGCGGTGACGATCAGGTCGGCGCCCTCGGCGTAGATGCGGCTGCCGGAGCGGACGGGCTGGGTGACCAGCATGGCGGTGCGGCCGGTGCCGCGGAAGTCGGGCACCGACACGGGCGGTGCCTCGGGCATCGGCGCGGGCGTCGCTTCGGTTTCCGCGCCGATGCCTGGCCCCCCCGTTTCCCCCCCTGCGGGGCGCAGCGTGGACAGCCCCGCCGCGGCCGCCATCTGGCGCATGGCGGGCGAGCCGCCGACGACGCCGATCGGCATGATCTCCAGCCCCCGTAGCCCGGCGACGAGGGCGGGAAAGTCCATCTCGGCCGGTGCCACCGCCAGGTCGTCCAGGCTGATCGCGATGGGTGCGAAGCGCAAAAAGCCCGGCGCGCGGCGGAATTGGTCACCCAGGGCGGGCAGCACCACCTCGGGCCGGCCATCCAGCAGCCGCAGCACCAGCAGGTTGAAATTGCCCGCGCGCAGCCGGAAGGCATCGGCCCCGGGCAGCACATGCGGTGGCCCTCCGGCGACGGGTTCTGGTTTGTTGGCGGCGGACATACGGGGCGGGCGGCTTTCTGCGGGAGTGCAATTCGCCTTTCTACCGGTGCCCGGCCCCGCCGCGATAGTCTTGCCAGCAGTGGATATCGGGGATGATGATGGCATAGGCCCGATAATACTGGTCGCTTTCACAGGATTTCCCATGCCCAGCCTCAGCCGACTCGCCATCCTCGACGATTATCAGGGGGTGACGCTGAAGGCGGAAGCCTGGCAGGGGCTGCCGGATATCGAGAAGGTTACGTTCCGCGACACCCTCACCGACTCGGCGAAGCTGGTCGCACGCCTGCTGCCCTTCGACGGCATCCTGGCGATGCGCGAGCGCACCCCTTTCCCGCGCGCACTGATCGAAAAGCTGCCCAACCTGAAACTGCTGATCACCACTGGCGAGCGCAATCGCGGCATCGACGCCCCCGCCTGCGCCGAACGCGGCATCACCTTCTGCGGCACGTCGAGTTTCGGCGCGCCGACGGTGGAGATCACTTGGGGCCTGATCCTCAACCTGATGCGCGGCCTGCCGCAGCACGCCGAGAGCCTGAAGCAGGGCCGTTGGCAGGCCAGCCTGGAGAATGGCGGCGTGGGTCGCACGGTGGAGGGCAAGACGCTGGGGATCATCGGCCTGGGCAAGCTGGGGGCCAAGGTCGCCAACGTCGCCGCCGCCTTCGGCATGAAGACAATCGCCTGGTCAAAGAACCTGACGGCCCAGGCGGCGACGGCGGCGGGCGCGACGCTGGTAACCAAGGAGGAGCTGCTGGCTCAGTCCGATGTGGTGAGTCTGCACCTGATCCTGTCCGACCGCTCGCGCGGTATCGTGGGTGCCGCGGAGCTGGCGCTGATGAAGCCGGGTGCGATCATCGTTAACACCAGCCGCGGACCGCTGATCGACCAAGCCGCCCTGCTGGCGGCGCTGCGCGAGGGCCGGATCGGCGGTGCGGGAATCGACGTCTACGACCAGGAACCGCTGCCGGCCGACCACGTGCTGCGCCGTGCGCCGCGGACCATGCTGCTGCCGCATCTGGGCTATGTGTCGGACGAGAATTTCGCGGCGTATTTCCGCGGCGCGGTGGAGGCGATCGAGGCCTGGCAGGCAGGCGCGCCCATCCGGGTGATCACCTGATGGACTGGGCCGCCGCATCCCAGGCCGCGCGCGACCTAGCCTACAACAACAATGAGGCGGTGATCGACGCGCCGGCGCTGATCGCCGAGCGCCTCGCCGCCTCGGCCCTGATGCCGCCGCCGTTGGCCGCGCAGCCCTACGGCCCGTCCGAGCGCGAGCAGTGGGACCTGTGGCCCGAGCCCGGCGCGCCGATGCTGGTCTTCATCCATGGCGGCTACTGGCAGCGCAACCGGCGGGAGGATTTCTGGTGCATGGCCCAGGGCGCGCGCGAAATGGGCTGGGGCTTCGGCCTGTGCGGCTACACCCTGGCGCCGGACGCCACGCTGGCCGGGATCGTGGCGCAGATCCACGCCGCGCTGGACGCGTTGCCGCCGTCCGGGCCGGTGGTGCTGAGCGGCTGGTCCGCTGGCGGGCACCTGGCGGCAATGGCTGCGGCGCATGCACGCGTGGCTGCGGCGCTGCCGATCTCGGGCATCTTCGAACTTGGCCCGATCCGCGACACCTATCTCAACGCGAAGCTGGCGCTGGGCGATGGGGAGCTGGAGACGCTATCGCCGCAGCGCCTTCCGGTGGTGAACAAGCCCATGGCCGTGGCCTATGGCAGCGCCGAACTGCCGGAGCTGTGCCGGCAATCCCGCCATTTCCACGGTCTGCGGGCAGCAGCGCACGCGCCCGGGCCGCTGACCCCGGTGGCCGGCGCCAACCACTTCACCATCCTGGACGCGCTGCGCCGGCCGGGCGGCAGCCTGCTGCGCGCCGCCGCGGATCTGCTGGCGTGAATTTCGCGGCATGGCGGGCGCTTGGGGCGGTAGCCGCGGCGCAGATGGCGCTGGACGCCATCGACGCCTTTGCCGACCCCGCGCTGTTCATTACCCGCGTGCCGGCGGACAGGGTGCTGGCGAGCGCCGCCGCCGCGCCCCACGGCCCGCTGCACGGCCTGCCCTTCGTGGTGAAGGACAACATCGATTGCGCCGGGCTGCCGACCACGGCGGCCTGCCCCGACAGCGCCTACCTGCCCGTCGAAGACTCGCCCGCGGTGGCCAGGCTGCTGGCGGCCGGCGCGGTGCTGCTGGCCAAGGTCAAACTGGAGCAGTACACCTCCGGCCTGGTGGGGGGGCGCAGCCCCCATGGCACGCCGCGCAACGCGCTGCTGCCCGGGCATATTCCGGGCGGTTCCTCCTCCGGCTCCGCCACCGCGGTCGCCGCGGCCATCGCCGCGTTCTCCCTGGGAACCGACACCGCCGGCAGCGGCCGCATTCCGGCGGCGGCGCAGGGGCTGGTCGGCCTCAAGCCCAGCCTGGGGCTGGTGCCGACGCGCGGCGTGGTGCCGGCCTGCCGCAGCCTCGATTGCGTCAGCGTCCTTGCCACCAGCGTGGCGGATGCTGCGGCGGTGCTGCAGGTGATCGCCGGGACCGACGCGGCGGACCCTTATTCGCGCGCCGCGCCGGCTGGCTGGCGCGCGCAGGGGGCGCCGATGACCGGCCGCCTCGCGGTGCCGCATGCCGGGCAACTGGTCTTCGACACTGCCGCCGACGCGGCGCGTTTCGACGCCGCCATCGCGCGGTTCGAGGCGCTGGGCGCCAGCATCCACCGGGTGGATATCGCGCCGCTGCTGGAGGTGGCCAGGCGCCTCTACGAAGGTGCCTGGGTGGCCGAGCGCACCGAGGCCATCCGCGACCGCGTGGAGCATAAGCCGCAGACCTTGCACCCCGTCACCCGCGGTATCCTGGCCGGCGGGCTGGGCAAGCTGACCGTCGATGCCTTTGCCGATTTCCATGCCGCCGCCCAGGCCCGGCTGTTCGCCCGGGGCATCTTCGCGAGTGCCGACGCGCTGCTGCTACCCACCCATCCGGGCCTGCCCACGCTGGCCGACCTGGAAGCCGCGCCCCTTGCCGCCAATGCGCGGCTGGGCACCTACACCAACTTCGTCAACCTTTGCGACCTCTCGGCGCTGGCGGTGCCGAACGGCCGCCGCGGCGACGGCGTGCCCTGCGGCGTCACCCTGGTCGGCCCCGCCTTTGCCGAGGCGACGCTGACCGGCCTGGCCGCCACTTTCCTGGGCGAATTGGCGGCCGACGAGATCGCCCTGTTTTGCATCGGCGCGCACATGTCGGGGCTGCCGCTGAACCACCAGGTACTGCGGCATGGCGGGCGCCTGGTCGCCGCCGGCCGCACGGTGCCGGAATACCGGCTGTTCGACATGGGACCGCGCCCGGGCATGCTGCGCGTGGCCCAGGGCGGCGTGACTCAGGGCGGCGTGGCCCAGGACGGCGTGGCCCAGGGCGGCGTGACGCAGGGCGGCGTGGCCATCAAAGGTGAGATTTGGGCCATCCCGGCCGCCTCTCTAGGCCCCTTCCTGGCCGAGATTCCGCCGCCGCTGGGCTTTTCCCGCGTGTGGCTGGAGGGTGGCTCCACCCCGCTCGGCTTCATCGTCGATCCCGCCGGGATCGCCGGCCTGCCCGACAT
>JACMRO010000233.1 GCA_014376425.1 Rubritepida sp. | reverse complement strand
GCATGGTGAATGACGTGAAGCTCGGCCGCCGCGCCCTGCCCTTCCTCGCCGCCCCGGCTCTCGCCCAGCCCGGCGCCCCGGAGCGCGCCATCCGCCTCGCCATTCCCTTCACCCCCGGCGGGTCGACGGGCATCATCGGCCGGGTCGGGGCGCAGCGCCTGGGCGCGCTGCTCGGGCAGACGGTGGTGGTGGAAAACCGCCCGGGCGCCGGCGGCACCATCGGCAGCGACGCTGTGGCCAAGGCGCCGGCCGACGGGCACACGCTGCTGATGGGGCATATCGGGACGCTCGCGGTGAACCCGGGCCTGTATCCGCGCCTGCCCTACGACCCGCTGCACGCCTTCGCGCCGATCTGCCTGGTCTGCACCGTCGCCAATTTCCTGGCGGTGACGAACAGCCTTGCGGCGCACAGCATGGCCGAATTCCTGGCCCTGGCACGGGCCGACCCCGGCGGCATCGCCTACGGCTCAGGCGGCAATGGCAGTGCCACGCACATCGCCGTATCAGCCTTGCAGGAAGCGGCGGGCGTGCGCTTCACCCATGTGCCCTATCGCGGCACCGGGCCGATGATGACCGACCTGATCGCCGGCCAGCTGCAGATGACGATGACCGGCGGGCCGCCGGCGCTGCCGCCGATCCGCGCCGGGCAACTGCGGGCGCTGGGGGTGTCCTCCCTGCGACCAGTACCCGCGGCGCCGGCTATCCCGGCCATCGCCGATACCGTGCCGGGATTCGAGGCGTTGCAATGGTATGGCCTGGTTGGCCCGGCGGGGATGCCGATGGCCGCGGTGGCGCGCATCAACGCGGCGATCCACACGATGCTGGCCGAGCCGCAGACGCGGGCGCGGCTGGAGCCGGAGGCGGCCGACCCGGCGCCAGGCACGCCGGAGGCCTTCGCGGCATTGGTCGTGGCCGAGCAGGCAAGGTGGGGGGCGCTGATCCGCCGGGCCGGGGTGCGGGCGGAGTAGCGGTGGCGGGGGTCCGACAGACCACGCAACCTTCGGCGCGGAGAAGCCTTATGCTCTCGTGCGACACCTTGGCCACTCTCGCCTTCGGCGCACCCGCAAGCGTGCCGGCCGGCTTTGCAGAAGCGTCCCGGAGTCACCGGGGCGGGGTCAATGTTGATCCGTACTTGGCTGCCGCGGCAGCTCGAAATCAGCGCGGGGCGGGGCAGTACCCGGGTCGCGCAATTTCGAAGCCTGGGACGAACGCTCAACATATGCCCGCGCCAGGCAGTCCTGGCTCAGCCTGTGCAGGTTGCAACCCGGCGCGCCGTCCGGCCGGTCCGAACCGCCGGGCGAGGCACTGACTGGCGGCCGCTGCACCGGCCCCCCATTCCGCCATTGAAAGGCGCCTCATGACATCGATCCCCCGCCGCATCTTGCTGCCCTCGGCCTTCGGGTTGGCGACAATGCCCGCGATGGCCCAGCCCGCCGCGCCTGCCATGGGTTGCGCCACGGCGCCTGCCTTCGTGCTGCTGCGTCTGGAGGGCACCGGGGCGCCGGCCGGCACCGTCACCGTCTTCGCGCACGCCTTCCGCGCCGGCGACCTGCCGGCGGGCGCCGGATTGTCGGCCAGGGCCGGCCGGGATGCGCTGCCGGCACAGGTCGACGTGCTGAACCGCCATGGCGACGGTTCCACCAGGCTGGCGATCGTGGCGCTGGCCTGCCCGGCCCTGCCCGCTGGCCAGCATTTGGATGTGGCGCTATCGGCAGCGCCGCCATCGGGCGTGGCGCTGGATGTGGCCCAGGCGCTGGCCGGGCGGCAGGCTTCGGTAACCATCACCGGCGCACAACGCTGGCAGGTGGATCTGGCGGCGGCCTGGCGTTCGGCGCCGGCCAGCGCCTGGCAGGCGGGGCCGCTCGCCGCCCAGGGACGCGTGGTGGTGCCGGTGCCGCAGGCGGTGGCGGGCATGGCTTCGCTGCGGCTCGTGGCCGATCTCTCCCTGCGGCGCGACGGCACCTTCTGGATGGATGTCTGGCTGCGCAACGACGTCGCGATGCAGCCGGGCGGTGGAGAGGTGACCTGCAGCGTCGTCGTGGCGATGGATGGGCGAGAACCGCTTCGCGTGGATCGGGTCCGGCAGCCGCAATACACCGCCTGGGGCCGCCAGCTGGGCAGCGCCAGGGGGGCGCCGGCGCCCCAGCCCCCGCTCGTCCGCCATGACGCCGGCTACCTGGCGGATGCAGGTGTGGTGCCGCGCTACAACACCGCGATCGAGGTCGATGAACGCCTGCTCGCGCGCTTCGCCGCGGCCATGGCGACCCCTGCGTGGGCGGTGCCGCTGGATCCACGAGGCATCACCCAGCACATGCCCTCGGGGGGCGACCGGGATGATATCGGCATCGCCACAACGTCGCAGGCGGCGTGGCTGGTGAGTGGCGACCGTCGCGCTGGGAATTTCGCGATCGGCCAAGCGGAGGCTTCGGGCTCCGTGCCGTGGCACATGTGGGACAATCGGGGCGGGTCTGGCGGCGGCGGCTGGCTCAGCCTGG
>JACMRO010000232.1 GCA_014376425.1 Rubritepida sp. | reverse complement strand
TGACCGGCGGCGAGAACGGTATTCGGGGCGACCTGCGGACAGGCTGGCTGGCCGACCCGCGCCAGCTCTACTGGCTCATCCTGGGCGTCGGCGCGGTGCTCACCTTCGCGATGTGGCGCTTGGTGCGCTCGCCCTTCGGGCTCACCCTGCGCGGCATCAAGGACAGCCCGTCGCGCATGGCGGCGCTGGGGCATGATGTGCCGCTGCACCTGCTGGCGGCCTTCGTGACGTCCGGCCTGTTCGCGGGTGCCGCAGGCGCGCTCTACGCCCTGTTCAACGACTTCGTCAGTCCCACCACCGTGGCTCTGCCGCAATCGGTGGAGGCGCTGCTGATGGCCATCCTGGGCGGCGTTGGCACCATTCTGGGTGGCCTGGTCGGCGCCTTCGTGCTGATCGCGCTGGAGCAGTTCGTCTCCGCCTACACCGAGCGCTGGATGTCCGTGCTCGGCGTCACCGCCATCGCCATCATGATCTTTGCCCCGCAAGGCCTGCTTGGCCTCTTCAGAAGGAAACGTCCATGAACCGCCGCATGCTCCTCGCCACTACCTTGGCCGCTCCCGGCATGGTCCGTGCCCAGGGCACCGGCCCGATCAAGATCGGCCTGATGGCGCCACTCACCGGCGTCGTCGCCTCCGGCGGGCGCGAGATCGTCGAAGGCTTCCAGATGTATTTCGATAGCATCGGCAACCGCGTGGAAGGCCGCGCTATTGAGGTCACCGTCGAGGACGACGCCTCCAACCCCGACACCGCGTTGCAGAAGGCCCGCCGCCTGGTCGAACAAGGCCAGGTACATTTCCTCTTTGGCAACCTGCTGGCCAATACCGGCCTGGCCGTCGCCAACTACGTCCGCGGCACCGGCACGCCCTATTTCATTCCGGTCATCGCCGCCGACGACCTGACGCAGCGCGCCCGCATCCCCAACGTGATCCGCGTGGCCGGCTACAGCGCCAGCCAGTTCAGCCGCCCGCTGGCCGATTGGGCCTACAAGCAAGGCTATCGCCGCGCCGCCCTCATCAGCCAGGACTACACGTTTGGCCACGAGCAGTGCGGTGGCTTCGCCCAGAAGTTCCGCGAGATGGGCGGCCAGGTGGTTCAGCAATACTGGCACCCGCTCAACACGTCAGACTTCTCGCCCTACATGGGCCAGCTTGCCAATGCCGGCGCCGACGTCGTGTTCGCCATGGAAACCGGCTCCGACGCCACCCGCCTCATCCAGGCCTATTCGCAGTTCGGCCTGAAGGGCCGCATTCCGCTGCTCGGCTCCATGAACGCCACCGACCAGTCGGTTATTCGCACTATGGGTGCGGAGGCCGAGGGCATCGTCTCGGCGGCGCATTTTGCCGAGGGCTCACCCAACCCAGCCACCCAGGCCTTTGTGGCCGATTACGAGCGGCGCTTCCAGAAGCTGCCCTCGCTCTACGGCTTTAGTCATTTCTCGGGCGCGATGTGGGTGGTGGAAGCACTGAAGACGATTGGCGCCGCGGCCGAGGACCGCGACCGGTTGCTGGCCGCGGTGCGCGCCACCACGCTCACCAACAGCCCGTTGGGAGCACCGGTCTCACTCGATCGCTTCGGCAATCCGATCTACGACGCCTTTATCCGCCGCGTCGGCCGCCGGCCGGATGGCAAGCTGTGGAACGCGCCGATCGCCACCTATGAGAAGGTCGATCAGTTCTGGGGCTTCGATCCCGAGACCTATATGCGCCAGCCGGCCTATTCACGCGCCTTCCAGGGTCCGCGTTGAAGGCTCTCGAACTCATCAACGTGGTCGTCCGCTTCGGCGCCCTGCGCGCCGTGGACGGCGCCAGCCTGACGCTGGCGGCGGGCGAACGGCGCGCAGTTATCGGCCCGAACGGCGCCGGCAAGACGACGCTGTTCAACGCCATTACCGGGGTGCTCCCGCCCACCGAAGGCCGGGTCCTCATAAACGGCTGGGATGCGACGCGCGCCTCCGCCCAGGCCCGGGCGCGGCGTGGCGTGGGCCGCACCTTCCAGATCACCAACCTCTTTCCCGAATTAACCGTGGCCGAGAACATGCGCGTGGCCCTGCGCGGCCTGACCGCGGCGAAATGGAACCCGTGGGCGCGCGACCGCGACGCCGGCGGCATCGCCGAGGCCCTGGCCTCGGCGCGGCTCAAGGGGGTGGAGGACAGCCCCGTCAAGCACCTCTCCTACGGCGCGCAGCGGCAGCTCGAGCTAGCCATGGCGCTGGTGCAGAAGCCGCGCCTGCTGCTGCTCGACGAACCCGCCGCCGGCCTCTCGCCAGCCGAACGCGGCGCGGTGGCCGACATCGTGCGCGCCCTGCCGCGCGACATCGCCATGGTGTTGATCGAGCACGATATGGACCTGGCGCTAGGCCTAGTGGACAGCGTGACGGTCATGCATGAGGGACGCGTTCTGCTGGAGGCGCCGCCCCACGCCATCCGCGGCAACCCCCGCGTCCAGGAAGTCTACTTAGGACGCGCCGCCTGATGCTCGACGTGCGCGACCTCCATGCCGGCTATGGCGAGGCGCGGGTGCTGCATGGCATCTCGCTGACCGTCGAACCCGGCCAGGTGCATGCCCTGCTCGGCCGCAACGGCATGGGCAAGACGACGCTGGTGCGCGCGATGATGGGACTTGCCGCACCGCACGTGACGGCGGGCGAAGTGCGCCTGGGCGCCACGCGGCTGACAGGCCTGAAGCCGCACCTGATCGCCCGCGCCGGCGTGGCGCTGGTGCCGCAAGGTCGGCGGGTTTTCGCCTCCCTGACCGTCATGGAGCACCTGACCATGCTCAAGCCCGCCCAGGCCCGAGGCGGCTGGACCGTGGCGCGGGTGATGCAGGCCTTCCCCCGCCTGGCCGAACGCCGGCAGCATCGCGGCAACCAGCTCTCCGGCGGCGAGCGGCAGATGCTGGCGGTGGGCCGTGCCCTGATGGCCGACCCGGCCTTCATCCTGATGGATGAACCCTCCGAAGGGCTGGCGCCGGTGATGGTGCAGGCGCTGGAGGGCGTCGTCGCGCTGCTGCGCGACGAGGGGCTCGGCGTGCTGCTGGTCGAGCAAAACCTCTATTCGGCACTGGCGGTGGCAGACCGTGTTTCGGTGATGGAGGGCGGCGTCATCGTCCACGCCGCCAGCCGTGCCGACAGCCCGACGGAACTGCTCACCCGCTTTCTTGGAGTGCACTGATGGCGATCGACGCGCATACGCATACTATTTGCCCCGGTGTGAACCCGCTCATCGCCGGGCGGCCGGAGCCTGCGGCCATCCCCTATCAACGGGACATCTCGGCCGAGAGCCGGGAGGTCGATCACGATCAGTTTCCGGAGCTGTTGCGCGCCTTCACCCAGGCCGAATGGCGGTTGGGAGACATGGGTCGGATGGGCATCGACCATCAGGTCATCGCACCCGCGCCGGGGCAGCAGCATTACTGGGCGGAGCCGCCCCTACTGGACCAGCTAAGCCGGCTGCAGAACGAACATGTGGCGGCGATGGTGCGGGCCAACCCAAAGGCTTTCTCGGGTATCGGCACCCTGCCGATGACCGCGCCCGATCTGGCTTTGGCCACAGCGACCCATGGCATGGAGGAGCTTGGTCTGAAGGGCTTCCAGATCGACACCCGGGCCGGCGGCATGGGGCTGTCGGACCCGGCGCTGGACCGGATCTGGGCGCGGCTTGTGCAGCTCGATGCGGCGGTGATGCTGCATCCGTTGGGGTTTTCGGACGGGCAGCGGCTTGGCGCCTTCTTCATGGTCAACACCGTGGGCAACCCGATGGAGGAGGTGATCGCCGCCAACCATCTCATCCTGGGCGGCGTGCTGGATCGCCATCCGGGCTTGCGGATCAAGATCGTCCATGGTGGCGGCTTCTACCCCTTCCTGACCGGGCGGCTGGACCATGCCTGGAAGCGCCGGCCCGAGGTGCGGCGGCTGACCGCCGAGCCGCCTTCGGCCTATCTGCGGCGGATGTGGTACGACACTGTAGTGTTCGACCCACAGCTGCTGCGCATGCTGGTGGAGCTGGTGGGCGCAGGGCGGGTGATGCTGGGCAGCGACTACCCCTTTGACATGGGCGATGTCGACCCTGTCGCGATGCTCGAGGCGGCCGGATTGACCGAGACCGAGACCGCGCAGATTACCAGCGCCACGGCAACGGAATTTTTCCGCCTCAGCCCCTGACAGCTCAGGTCTTGCGTGCAAGCCAAGCCCGGGGGGACCGTGTAGCCCGACAATAATTCGCAAGAAGGAAATGCGATGATCACCTGGCAACGCCATCTGGCGGCGATCTGGCTTGGTATCATGCTGATCGCGCCGGCGGCCCATGCGCACACCCTCAGCCAGCCGCCGCATCAAAGCTTCAACATGGGCGACCTTCGTCTGAAAAGCTGCGAAGTCATCCGCGATTAACTGTCGCTATAGTTTCTTAGTTAGGTCTAAAATCCAGTTTGGACTTTTGTTTTCGTAAGCGTTAAACCACCTGTGGCGAGAGCTGACTCCCGAAGGGGAGTCTCTTGGTCACGGCGAATCTGATTCGGTGCCTTCGGCAATGGAGGCTTCGGGCACATGGCGGCAATCACGATCACCCGCAACGACCACAACGCCGCTGGTTTCCGGCGAGCGGCGGCCCCCAGTCGGGACGACGATGCGGCGCGTCGCATGCTGGCGCTCGCGCTGGTGCTCGATGGCGCGTCGCGGGCCGATGCGGCGCGCGCGTGCGGCATGAACCGGCAGACACTGCGTGACTGGGTGCATCGCTACAACGACGAGGGCCTGGCGGGGCTGTCGGACCGGCGCGGCGCGGTCGGCCCGCAGCCTCGTCTGTCGCCCGAGCAGGCGGCGGTCGTCGCCGAGTTGGTTCGGGCCGGCCCCGACCCGGCCGTGCACCGCGTGGTGCGCTGACGACGGGCCGATCTCGCCACGGTGATCGAGGCCCGCTTCGACGTGAAGTTGGCCGAGCGGACGGTTGGTACCCTGCTGCGCCGCCTGCTGACGCTGCCGCGCTACTCGCCCGAACTCGACCCAGCGAAAAACGTCTGGCAGTTCCTGCGCCAAAACCAAGTCAGCAACAGGGTCTACGAAACCTATAAGGCCATCGTCGATGCCTGCTGCGCCGCATGGAATGCGCTCGTCGCAGAACCCGCCCGCATTACCTCGATCGCCCCACGCGAATGGGCGACGGTCGGTGATTAAAGCCGCTGGCATTAATCCCAAACGCATTTGCCCCTTTTGGCAGACGGTTTTGCGACCCCCCGTAGGTCTGGCCGGCGGCACTGGGTATGACCGGCTGCTGAGCCGCAGCAAAAAGGGCCGGTGCGTGGCGCCCCGTCTCACGCACCACCCGTCTGGACGCAACCCGGTATGGTTGCCGAACCGGCTCGACATCGGGTCGCCACCAACGGTGAAACCACGAACCGCAACGGTCAGTCAGGCTAGAGCCCGTATTGACGTTGCGGCCCCACCGGAACACAGTCGTAAAACCAAGGGGTGTCCTGCTAAGGGGCTGAGATGCGGTGCTGCCGCAAACTCTTCGAACCTGATCCGGGTTATGCCGGCGTAGGGATGGAAGCTGCGGACCTGTTATGGGTTTGCCCCCACCGCCTTCGCATGGCTCGGGCCTGTCCAGTGAAGGTCGATCCATGCCCGATATTTTGCCGCCCGACCCGTTGCTCGTCACCACTGGCGCGCTCCCTGCATCTCAGAAGCTGTATATCCAGGGTGCTCGGTACCCAGACCTGCGGGTGGCAATGCGGGAGATCACTCTGGCCGAGGGGAGCGGCGAATCTCCGGTGCGCGTCTATGACACCTCCGGTCCCTACACTGACCCCGCGCACCGCGCCGACATACGTTGCGGCCTGCCTGCGTTGCGCGCCTCCTGGATTGCCGCTCGCGACGACATGGTTGCTTACGAGGGACGTGAGCCAAAGCCTGAGGATAACGGGTTGCGTCCCGGCGAGGCCAGCACGGTCCCGGTGTTCGACCGGGGAGTCCGGCAACCCTTCCGCGCCCGATCTGGCGTCGCAGCGACGCAGATCGCTTATGCCCGCGCCGGCATTGTGACGCCCGAAATGGAATACGTCGCCATCCGGGAGAATTTGGGGCGCGCGGCGCTGCATGAAGCTGCGGTTCGCGATGGCGAAAGCTTTGGTGCCGCCATCCCGGACCATGTCACGCCAGAGTTCGTTCGTGACGAGGTGGCGCGCGGCCGCGCCATCATCCCCAACAACGCCAATCACCCTGAATGCGAGCCGATGGCGATCGGCCGCAATTTTCTCGTGAAGATCAATGCCAATATCGGGAACTCGGCCTTAGCGTCGTCAGTGGCGGAGGAGGTGGACAAACTCGTCTGGTCCATTCGCTGGGGTGCCGACACGGTTATGGACCTCTCCACGGGTCGTAACATCCACACCACCCGGGAATGGATCATCCGCAACAGTCCTGTCCCCATCGGCACCGTGCCGATCTACCAGGCGCTGGAAAAGGTAAACGGCCGTGCCGAGGACCTGAACTGGGAGGTCTTCCGCGACACGTTGATTGAACAGGCCGAACAGGGCGTGGACTACTTCACCATTCACGCAGGCGTTCGACTTGCGCATGTGCCGCTCACCGCGCGGCGGGTCACCGGCATCGTCTCCCGCGGAGGCTCGATCATGGCCAAGTGGTGCCTCGCCCACCACCGCGAGAATTTTCTGTATGAGCGCTTCGAGGAAATTTGCGAGATCATGCGCGCCTACGACGTGGCTTTCTCCCTCGGGGACGGCTTACGGCCGGGCTCGCTGGCGGACGCCAATGACGCCGCGCAGTTCGCCGAACTCGACACCCTTGGTGAGCTTACGAAGGTGGCCTGGCGCCACGACGTACAGGTGATGGTCGAGGGCCCGGGCCACGTTCCCATGCACAAGATCAAGGAAAATATGGACCGCCAGTTGGCAGTGTGCGGCGAGGCGCCTTTCTATACTCTCGGCCCGCTGACTACCGATATCGCGCCAGGATATGACCACATCACCTCCGGGATTGGCGCGGCCATGATTGGTTGGTTCGGCTGCGCCATGCTCTGCTACGTGACGCCCAAGGAGCACCTCGGCCTGCCGGACCGCGACGACGTCAAGACCGGCGTCATCACCTACAAAATCGCCGCTCATGCTGCTGACCTCGCCAAAGGCCACCCGGCAGCGCGGGAGCGGGACGACGCCCTGTCTCGTGCTCGTTTTGAATTCCGCTGGCGAGACCAGTTTAATCTTTCGTTGGACCCGGATACTGCCCAGCGCTTTCACGACCAGACCCTTCCGGCTGAGGGTGCCAAAGTGGCGCATTTCTGCTCGATGTGCGGCCCAAAGTTTTGTTCCATGAAGATCAGCCATGAGATTCGGGCAGGCGTGGCGGCTGAGGCGACGGCAGGCATGGAGGAAAAAGCCCGGGAGTTCCGTACGGGTGGTAGCCAGCTTTACAGCCCGCTGACCGTCGGCAGCGAAAGCCCCGATACTGGCAAGTGTCCATGATCAGAAGGACAAGGTGGGTCGAGCAGCATTTCTTCCGTCGCGGCTGCGCACACAGTCCGAGCGTGGTTCATGCCGCCGTCGCCGTTGGTAGACCGAGGCTCCGGCGAAGATCGTAGGCCATCGCGGCCAGCCTTACGCGATCCCGCCTTCGCCAGCCCCAGCCAGCACATTCGTCGCAAGCCGTAGCGGCGCTTGCAGGTGCGCAACACCTTTTCGATCCGACAACGGATGCGCCGGACATCGGCGTTGTGCGCCTGCAGCCGCTCCAGAACATCAGGCCCGCCCCAGGTGCTGGTGTGCACCACGCGCGCAATGCCACCGCGAGCGCGAATTTCCGCTCTGTCCTGCTGCCCTGATAGTCACTGTCGCCATAGGTAGGGCCGGGAGCGTTCGTCAGAATGGCCTCCAACTCCGCCGCATCATGATCGCCAGCGAATCAGACCGCGACGCGCCGTGGGAAGCAACATCCACGCACAGGTCTCATTAGCCGCAAGGGTCTGCCCAAACCCATCCGCGCACAGGTTTCATCACAACCCCAAACGTCACGATAAGACTCGTTGGGAAACGACTGCGGGCTTTCTTTGTCTGCCCCAATTTGCAGCCAGTCACCCCGCTTTCGGAAGGCAGGGTCTGGCTCCCGTGCCCCGCTCCGACGGGGCACGGGCTACCGTCATACGGCTTCGGCGCGGAGCAAGCGTGCGGCAGCGACCAGGTTCACCATCGCCGGTTTTACCTCAGCCCAGCCACGCGTCTTGCAGCCGCAATCCGGGTTGAGCCAGAGGCGGCGACGCGGAATACGCTGCGCCGCTCGGTTCGCGAGGCGTGCCATCTCCTCGGCGGATGGGACGCGCGGCGAGTGGATGTCCCACACACCTGGACCGATCTCGTTCGGGTAGTCGAAGACCGCGAAGGCTTCCAGCAGATCCATGTCGCTGCGTGCGGTTTCGATCGAGATCACGTCGGCATCCATCGCCGCGATGCTCTCGATGATGTCGTTGAACTCGCTGTAGCACATGTGGGTATGGATCTGCGTTTCGTCGCGCACAGGGCTGGCCGAGAGGCGAAAACAGGCGACCGCCCAGCGCAGGTATTCGGCGCGGTCCGATTGACGCAGCGGCAGGCCTTCGCGAAAGGCGGGCTCATCGATCTGGATGATCGGGATACCTGCTGCCTCAAGGTCCGCCACCTCGTCGCGCATGGCCAGGGCGATCTGACGGCAGACCGTCTCGCGCGGGATGTCGCCGCGCACGAAGGACCATTGCAGCATGGTCACCGGCCCGGTCAGCATGCCCTTCATCGGCTTCTCGGTCAGCGACTGCGCATAGGCGGACCAGCGCACCGTCATCGGCGCCGGGCGCGAGACGTCGGCCCAGATGATCGGCGGCGCGACGCAGCGGCTGCCATAGCTCTGCACCCAGCCATGCTTGGTGAAGGCATAGCCCGCTAACTGCTCGCCGAAATACTTTACCATGTCATTGCGCTCGAACTCGCCGTGGACGGGCACGTCCACGCCGATCTCGTCCTGCCAACGCACTGCCTCCGCGGTCAGGCGCTCCATCTCCATGTCGTAGGCAGCCTGGTCGAGCCCGCCGCGGGCTAGGCGCGCACGCACGTTCCGCACCTCGGCGGTCTGCGGCCAGGAACCGATTGAGGTGACCGGCAGCTCCGGCAATTTGAGCCGCGCGGTTTGTGCCACAGCCCGCGTCGGGTAGGCGCTTGCTCTGCGCTCCATCTCCGGCGTCACCGCGGCGAGCCGCGCGGCCACGCCCGCATCGTGGAGACGTATATCGGCCTGCATTTCAACGAGAGCCCGATCGCTCTCCTCGAACAGGGCGGCGACGGGTTTCTCGCCCTCATCCAACGCGCGGGCCAGGGCGGCGATCTCGGTCAGTTTCTCGTTCGCGAAGGCAAGACGGCGCTTCAGCGCGGGGTCCAGCCCGGTTTCCATCGCCAGGCTGTGGGGCACGTGCAGCAACGAGCATGAGGGCGCGACCATCAGTTTCTTGCCGAAGCCCGCCGCCTCTGCCGTGCGGATCCGCGAAAGCGCCCCACGGAGATCGGTACGCCAGACGTTGCGCCCATCCACGACGCCGAGCGAAAGCCAACGGTCGCGTGGCAGGGCCTCCAACACCGCCCCAAGCTGACCGGGTGCACGCACCAAATCCACGTGCAGCCCGGCGACTGGCAACGATGCAGCCAGGGCGAGGTTGTCGCGCAGCCCCTCGAAATAGGTGGCCAACAGCAGGTTTAGTCCAGGCGCGGCCTCGGCCAACGCACGGAAAGCGCTGCGATAGGCGTCGTCGGCGCCGGCCGGCAGGTCGGTGGCCAGGCAGGGCTCGTCCACCTGCACCCAGGTGGCGCCGGCCTCGGCCAGGATGCGCAGGGCGTCGGCATAGGCTGGCAGCAGCGCGGGCAGAAGGTCGAGCGGCCTGGAGCCATCATCGGTTTTGGAGAGCAGCAGCAAGGATACGGGGCCGAGCAGCACCGGCCGTGTGCGCGTGCCGTGCTGCAGACCCTCGCGCAGGCCGCGGGCCCAGCGGTTGTCCAGCAGTCGCGGTCGCATCGCGGCCGAAAGGCGAGGGACCATGTAGTGGTAGTTGGTGTCGAACCACTTGGTCATCTCGAGCGGCAGGGCGTCGCCTGGAACCCCTGCGGCAAGCGCTGCCTCGCTGCCGCGGGCGCCGCGGGCAAGAGCGAACATGGTGGCGAGCGACACCGGCGCATCACCGGACCAGCCATAGCCGGGAGGCACCAGGCCGAAGGCGCAGGCGGTTTCGAGTACGTGGTCGTAGAGGGCGAAGTCGGCCGAGGGGACATGGTTGATCCCGCTACCCTGCTGGATGGCACGGGCTCCGGCGCGCAAGGCAGCGGCGGTCGATAGCAGTTCGGCTTCGGTGGTTTGGCCCGACCAGAAAGATTCGAGGGCGGTCTTGAGTTCGCGCTTCGGGCCGATACGCGGATAGCCGAGATTGGCGGCGATTGTCATCGCGTTTGGTCTCCATCGCCCGGTGCCTCCAGCCCGGCCGCATTGGTGGCGCGCCCCCTGATTGCGGGGTGCACGGCGCTGGCAGGTCTCCTGGCTCGCGGGTGCCGGGCTCGCGCCCATCGCCATCGGCCCCACCTTCCCGCTTGCGCAGTGGCGCCCCCGGATGGGGGCATGGGCCAACAGCTTTCCGCCGACAGTTGCTGGGGCAGCTTCCGACTTGGAGCGACGCCCCGAACGGAATTCCCTTTTCACCCGCTTGAACGGGACCAACGCTTCATAAAGATATGTTTATGGGTCTAAGGAGTCAACTCGAAAGAGTTGTACGCCTCGTCGATGAAGGCGATCATCGCTCGAACCGGCGGTCAGGCCCAGTTTGCGCAGGAGCTTGTTGGCCCGGCGCATTTCCCGGTTCTCTCCCTCCATGGACTTCAGCCGGACGGCAATCTTCGTCGTCGGCCAGGGCGGCGCCCGGTGTCATGCTCCGCCTTTTTCACCCACTCGTTCAGCGTATGCGCCGTGCAGCCGGTCTTGGCCGCAACCTCAAGCATCGTCGCCCAGCTCGAAACCGGGTGGGCCACATGCTGGGAGAACGCTCAGGCCGTGCTCAGCTGATCCAGTGACCTGGCGACCTCGGCCCTTCCATCGCCCAAGCGTTGCGTCCTAGGC
>JACMRO010000231.1 GCA_014376425.1 Rubritepida sp. | reverse complement strand
CCCTTCTGCCAAGTGCACTGCCCGCTGCAGAACAACATTCCCGACTGGCTGAAGCTGACCGCAGAAGGCCGGATGGAGGAGGCTTACGTGGTCGCCGCCGCCACCAACACCTTCCCGGAAATCTGCGGTCGCGTCTGCCCGCAGGACCGGCTGTGCGAGGGCAATTGCGTCATCGAGAAGGGCTTCGAGAGCGTCACCATCGGCGCGGTCGAGCGCTATATCGTCGACACCGCCTGGGAGAATGGTTGGGTCAAGCCGCCGACGCCGCGGGTGGAATTGGGGCTGAGCGTGGGCATCATCGGCGCCGGCCCGGCCGGGCTTGCGGCCGCCGAGCGGCTGCGGGTGCGCGGCTACCAGGTGCATGTGTATGACCGCTACGACCGCGTTGGCGGGCTGATGATGTACGGCATCCCGAACTTCAAGCTGGAGAAGGAGGTCGTGCTGCGGCGCTGGCGGCAATATGAGGCCGGCGGGATCGTCTTTCACCTGAATGTCGAGATCGGCCGCGACGTCACGATGGGCGAACTGCGCGCGAAGCACGACGCGGTGTTCATCGCGACCGGCGTCTATAAGGCGCGCGACGTCGCGCTGGCCGGCCATGAGCTGCCGGGCGTGGTGCCAGCGCTTGATTTCCTGACTGCTTCCAACCGCGATAATCTGGGCGACGATGTGCCGGCCTTCCGCGATGGCCGCCTGAATGCGGCCGGCAAGAACGTCGTCGTCATCGGCGGTGGCGACACGGCGATGGATTGCCTGCGCACCGCGGTGCGGCAGGGCGCGGCTTCGGTCTCCTGCCTCTATCGGCGTGACAAGCAGAACATGCCCGGCTCCCTGCGCGAGGTGAACAACGCTGAGGAGGAGGGCGTGCGCTTCATCTGGCTGAGCGCGCCGGAGGCGTTCGAGGGCACCGACCATGTGACCGGCGTGCGCGCCACGCGCATGCATCTGGGTTTGCCCGACGCCACCGGCCGGCAGCAGGTCGATGCCATCGCCGGTGCAAGCTTCGTCCAGCCGGCCGATCTGGCGATCAAGGCGCTGGGCTTCGACCCTGAGGATGTGCCAGCGGCGTTCGGCGAACCGGAACTGGCCGTGACCCGCTGGGGCACCCTGAAGGTTGATCACAAGACGCAGATGACGGGGCTGCCCGGCGTGTTCGCCGGCGGCGACATCGTGCGCGGCGCGAGCCTGGTGGTGTGGGGCATTCGCGACGGGCGGGATGCGGCGGAGCAGATGCACAAATACATCCAGGCCCGAACGATGGCCGTGGCGGCGGAGTGAGCGACATGACCGAATCAGGCCCCGAATTCATCACCGCCTACCAGGCCAACCTGGCGACCCTGGCAGACGCCCATCTCGACACCACCGAGCACGATGCCTGCGGCGTCGGCCTCGTGGCCAGCCTAGACGGCCGCGCCTCCCGCGAAGTCGTGCAGGCCGGCATCGATGCCCTGAAGGCGGTCTGGCCCCGGGGCGGGGTGGACACCGACGGCAAGACGGGCGACGGCGCCGGCATCCACGTCGAAATCCCGCAGGATTTCTTCGCCGAAGCCGTCCGCAACGGCGGCGACACCCTCAAGCCCGGCCGCATCGCCGTCGGCATGGTCTTCCTGCCCAAGACCGATTTCGGCGCCCAGGAGCGCTGCCGGCAGATTTGCGAGACCGAAATCCTGGCCGCCGGCTACGCCATCTATGGCTGGCGCCAGGTGCCCATCAACGCCGCTGTCATCGGCGACAAGGCCCGCGCCACCGCGCCCGAGATCGAGCAGATCCTGATCTGGAACCCCGCCGGCCACGACGACGCGACCTATGAGCGCGACCTCTACGTCATCCGCCGCCGGATCGAGAAGCAGGCCATCGCGGCGCAGATCCCCGAGCTGTATCTGTGCTCTCTCTCGTGCCGCAGCCTGATCTACAAGGGCATGTTCCTGGCCGAGGATCTGTCGGAGTTCTATCCCGACCTGAACGACGCCCGGTTCATCAGCCGATTCGCCATCTATCACCAGCGCTACAGCACCAACACCTTCCCGACCTGGCGGCTGGCGCAGCCCTTCCGCATGCTCGCCCATAATGGCGAGATCAACACGCTCGCCGGCAACGTCAACTGGATGAAGAGCCATGAGACGCGGCTGGCGCATCCGTCTCTCGACGCGCACATGGCCGACATCAAGCCGGTGATCCAGGCCGGCAACAGCGACACCGCGTGCCTGGACAACGTGTTCGAATTGCTGGTCCGCGGCGGCCGCGACGCGCCGATGGCCAAGGCGATGCTGATGCCCGAGAGCCTCGGCAGCAACACCGCGATGAACCCGTTGCACCACGACTTCTTCCTCTATTGCAACGCGGTGATGGAGCCGTGGGACGGCCCGGCCGCGCTATGCGCCACCGACGGCCAGTGGGTCGTCGGTGGCATGGACCGGCACGGCCTGCGCCCGATGCGCTTCTCGGTCACCAACACCGGGCTGCTGATCCTGGGCAGCGAGACCGGCATGGTGAAGCTGCCGGAGGACTGCATCCTGCAGAAGGGCCGCGTCGGCCCCGGCCAGTGCATCGGCGTCAATCTCGACACCGGCCGCCTGTATCTCGACGCCGCGCTGAAGGACGAGCTGGCGGGCCGCAAGCCGTTCGGCGAATGGACCGCGCGCACCACCCGCATCGACGAGATCGTCAAGGCCGATACCGCCGAACCCACCCTCTACACCGGCGAGGAGCTCCGCCGCCGCCAGCTCGCCATCGGCACCACGATGGAGGAGCTGGAAACCATCCTCCAGCCGATGATCGAGGACGGCGCCGAGGCGGTGGGCAGCATGGGCGACGACACGCCCATCGCGGTGCTCAGCCAGCATTACCGCGGACTGCACCACTACTTCCGGCAGATGTTCAGCCAGGTCACCAACCCGCCGATCGACAGCCTGCGTGAGACGCGTGCGATGTCGCTCAAGACCCGCCTGGGCAATCTGGGCAACATCCTCGACGAGAATCCGGACCAGTGCGACATGCTGATGCTGGACAGCCCGGTGCTGAGCACCGCGCAGTTCAACGCCATGCGCGCGCATATGGGCGCCACCGCCTGCGAGGTCGATTGCACCTTCCCCGTGGCCGAGGGCGAGGCCGTCCTGCGGGCGGCCATCGAGCGCATCCGCCGCGAGGCTGAGGAGGGCGTCCGCTCCGGCTCCGTCCACGTGATCCTGACCGATGAGAACCAGGGCGCCCACCGCGCCGCCATCCCGATGATCCTCGCGGTCGGCGGCGTCCACACCCACCTGGTGAAGACCTCGCTCCGCACCTTCACCAGCCTTAACGCCCGGGTGGCGGAATGCCTGGACGTGCATTGCTTCGCCGTGCTGATCGGCGCCGGGGCGACCACGGTCAACGCCTATATGGCGCAGGAGAGCATCGCCGACCGGCACCGGCGGGGGCTGTTCGGCCAGCAGTCGCTGACCGAGGCTGTCGCCAAGTACAAAAAGGCCATCGATAAGGGCCTGCTCAAGACGATGTCGAAAATGGGCATCTCGGTGATTTCTTCCTACCGCGGGGGGATGAATTTCGAGGCAATCGGGCTGTCCCGCGCGCTGGTCGCCGAGTTCTTCCCCGGCGTGCCCAGCCGCATTTCCGGCATTGGCCTGTTGGGTATTTCGCGGCGCATTCTGGACCTGCACGCCCGCGCCTGGGATGCCGATGTGATCGCGCTCCCCGTCGGCGGCCTGCACAAGCTGCGCCGCCGGGGCGAGGCGCATGCTTTCGACGGTGGGATCATCCACACGCTGCAGGAGGCGGTGGCCGCCGACAGCTACCAGATCTTCAAGCGCTATTCGGAAGCCGTCCGCCGCGGCCCGCCGGTGGCGTTGCGCGACCTGCTGGATTTCCGCACCAATGACCGGCCGCCGGTGGCGCTGGAGGAAGTCGAGAGCATCACCGAGATCCGCAAGCGGCTGTTGGCGCCGGGCATCTCGCTCGGCGCGCTGAGCCCCGAGGCGCATGAGACGCTGTCCATCGCGATGAACCGCATCGGCGCGCGGAGCGATTCGGGCGAGGGCGGCGAGGACCCTGCGCGGGCCAAGCCGCGCGCGAATGGCGACAACGCCAATTCCGCCATCAAGCAGATCGCGTCTGGCCGCTTCGGTGTCACCGCCGAATATTTGAACAACTGCCGCGAGATCGAAATCAAGGTTGCCCAGGGTGCCAAGCCTGGCGAGGGCGGGCAGTTGCCCGGCTTCAAGGTCACCGCGCTGATCGCCAAATTGCGCCACTCCACCCCCGGCGTCACGCTGATCAGCCCGCCGCCGCACCACGACATCTATTCGATCGAGGATCTGGCGCAGCTCATCTATGATCTCAAGCAGATCAACCCCGAGGCGATGGTCTGCGTGAAGCTCGTCGCCCGCTCGGGCATCGGCACCATCGCGGCGGGCGTGGCGAAGGCGCGGGCGGATGCGATCCTGGTGTCGGGCCATTCCGGCGGCACCGGGGCAAGCCCGATCTCCTCGATCAAATACGCTGGGCTGCCCTGGGAAATGGGCCTGTCCGAGACGCATCAGGTCCTGCAGCTCAACCGCCTGCGCCACCGCGTGCGCCTGCGCACCGATGGCGGGCTCAAGACGGGGCGCGACGTCGTCGTCGCCGCCATGCTGGGGGCGGAGGAGTTCGGCATCGGCACCGCTTCCCTCGTCGCCATGGGCTGCATCATGGTCCGCCAGTGCCACTCCAACACCTGCCCGGTGGGGGTCTGCACGCAGGACGAGACGCTGCGCGCCAAGTTCGAGGGCACGCCGGAGAAGGTCATCAGCCTGTTCTCGTTCGTGGCCGAGGAGGTGCGGGAAATATTGGCGTCGCTGGGCTTCCGCAAGCTGACCGAGGTGATCGGCCGGACCGACCTGCTGAAGCAGGTCAGCCGCGGCGCCGATGACCTCGACGACCTCGACCTCAACCCGCTGCTGGTCCGCGCCGATGCCGGCCCGCATGCCGCCTATTGCACGCTTGAGGGCCGCAACGAGGTGCCCGAGACGCTGGACGCCGACATGATCCGCGACGCGAAGCCGCTTTTCCAGCGCGGCGAGAAGATGCAGCTGACCTACAACATCCGGAACACCCATCGCGCGATCGGCACCAAGACCAGCGCGATGATCACCCGCCAATACGGCATGAACGGGCTGCAGCCCGCCCACCTCACCGTGCGGCTGCGCGGCACCGCCGGCCAGTCGCTGGGCGCCTTCGCGGTGCGTGGCCTCAAGCTGGAGGTGTTCGGCGACGCGAATGACTATGTCGGCAAGGGGCTTTCGGGCGGCCAGATCGTGGTGCGGCCGGCGCCGTCCTCGACGCTGGTGTGGAACGAGAACACCATCATCGGCAACACCTGCCTGTATGGCGCGACGGCGGGCGAGCTCTTCGCCGCCGGCCAGGCTGGAGAGCGCTTCGCGGTGCGCAATTCGGGCGCGACCGCCGTGGTCGAGGGCACTGGCGCCAATGCCTGCGAATACATGACTGGCGGCACCGTCGTCATCCTGGGCCCGACCGGCGATAATTTTGGCGCCGGCTTCACCGGCGGCCAGGCCTTCATCCACGACCCCGCCGGCACCTTCGAACGCCAGGTGAACCCCGAAACCCTGCAGTGGCAACGCCTGGGCTCGGCCCATTGGGAGGGCGTGCTGCGCGGCCTGATCGAACGACATGTGGCCGAGACCGGCAGTCGCTACGCTGCCCGCATTCTGAATGATTGGGAGGATGAGCGCGCGCATTTCTGGCAGATCGTGCCGCGCGAATACGCGCGCTACCTGCCACGACCGATGACGGAGGTGGCGGAAGCGGCTGAATAGGCTTAGGCAAAAGGCATGAAGCACTCACCTTTCGCGTGGTCGATGATGCTGGGTGACCTGACCCTCGCATCGTGGGAGACGATCATGCATCGCACCCGCATGATGGCGGATGGCAGCTGCACCATCGGCGAGTACCAGCGCATGGGTACCGAAAAACTGGTGGCGATGCAGAGTGCCGCCATCGCGCTGGCGACCGGGCAGGGCCACGCCGCCGCGATGCAGCCATTCCTCAGCAAGGCGCGGGCCAATGCGCGGCGGCTGCGGGCCTAGGCCACCAGCCCACCCCGCAACTCCCGCCACAGTTTCCGCCGCATGGCGTCGGCGAAATCGGCGTAATCGGCGCAGGCCATAGCGAAGCTGCCCGGCCCGCCGATGACGTCGGCTTCGTAATGCGCCAGCAGGCCTGGCTCCTCGTTCAGGACGGCCAGCCCGTTGATCACGACGCCGGCGGCCACCCCCACATCGCGCACCGGCCCCGGTGCCCGGCCCTGATTGCTGGCGCCATCGCCCGAGACGTCCAGCACCAGCCGCGAAGACACCGCCGGCAGCCGCGCCAGCAGCGCAAGCCCTGCCACCATGCCCTCGCCCAAAGCGGTGGTACTGCCGGCGAACAGCCGCGGCGTCGCATCCACCGCCGCCGCGAAGGCCTCGCACGCCACCTCTCCATCCAGCCTGGCCCAGTTCAGCGCCACCGCCTGCTCACGCACGCCGGACCAGAACAGCAGCGCGACCGCCGCCGCGCCGCGCGGCCCGGCAGCCGTGGCGGCGGCGATGTCGGGTTCGCGGGAAGCCGCCGCCAGCCCGCCCATCATCAACCCGAATTCGTCGAAGCTGACGCTGGCGGAGACATCCACTGCCAGGCAAAGGGCCACGTCGACTGCCTCCATGGGGGCAATATGGGGTCGCGCCCAGTGCTGGCGCAACGCGGCGGTGTTGCGGCGGGGGCGAGGCTTCTCCATCGTACGTCCACGCCCACGCCCACGCCCACGGAGACGAGCCCATGAATCGCCGCAAGTTGCTGTTGACCACGCTGGCCACGCCCACCCTGGCCACCCCCAGGCTGGCCCAGGCCCAGCCCCAGAACCAGGCGCCTTGGCCTTCGCGCGGCCCTGTCCGCGTCATTGTCCCCTTCACCCCCGGCGGCTCGACCGATGGCATGGCCCGCGTCACCGCCGGCAAGCTGCAGGGGAAGCTGGGGCAGACCTTCATCGTCGAGAATCGGGCTGGCGCGAACGGCGCGGTGGGCGGCCAGTTCGTCGCCAACGCGGCGCCCGACGGCTACACCCTGTGCTTCTCCGCCTCGATCCAGGCGATGGCGCGGCTGGTGATGCGCAACCCCGGCTACGACCCGCTGGTCGATCTGGTGCCGATCATCCGCGTCGGCGCCGGCCCGCTGGTACTGGTGGTCAACCCCAGCCGTGGCCCGACCACGCTGCCTGAGCTGATCGCCGCCGTCCGCGCCAACCCGCGCGCCTGGAACATCGCCGCCTCCAGCCTGGGCGCGGCGGGCCACATCGCCACCATCGAGCTTATCCGCATCCTGGGCGTCGACATCCCCGTCATCCCCTATCGCGGCACCGCTCCGGCGCTGACTGATGTGATCGCCAACAATGTGGCGATGATGATCGACCCAATCCTGGCCATGGTGCCCGCCGTGCGCGGCGGCACGGTGCGGGGCCTGGCCATCACCGCCACCCGGCGCGCTGACGCGCTGCCCGACCTGCCTACCGCCGCCGAACAGGGCCAGCCGAGCCTGGACATTCAAAGCTGGTGGGGCCTGTGGGGCCCGCGCGGCCTGCCGGCCGAGGTCACCGCCCGCATCGGCGAAGTCCTCGCCACCGGCATGTTCGACGTCGATATCGCGCCCCGGGTCAACAACATGGGCATCGTACCCGCGGCCGAGATCGGCGCCGATTTCGCCCGCTTCATCCAGGCTGAATTCACCCGCTCCGAGGCCCTGCTGCGAACGGCGAACTTCCAGCCGGAGTGATCCGCTCTCAAGAGTCTAAAAAATGAGTTGACGGGCTGGGGGTGCAGCGGTTTAGACATTCTTCATGTTTGCCGCCCCCTCCGCCACGCTCCTCGCGCATTTCACCAGCTGGAACGACATGTCGGGCCGGCCAGCCCCTGTCACCTACAGCTTTGCCACCGACATACCTGCCGGTTCGGCGGCATTCTCCGCCGCCCAGCAGGCCTCGGCCCGGCTGGCGTTGGCGGCCTGGGACAGCGTGTCCGGGCTGAGCTTCGTCGAGGTGCCGGACATGGCCGGCGGCGCCGGCATCGACCTGCGTTTCCGGCTCGACCCGATGAGCGCGATCAACGTGCTGGGCCAGAGCAGCCTGCCACCCTGGGGCGATGTAGCGCTGAACGTCGCATTATTCCGCGGCGACAGCCTGGCGCCCAGCGCCACCCGCATCGGCTTTCAGACGCTTCTGCACGAGATCGGCCATGCGCTCGGCCTGTCGCATCCCGCGCCGGGCACGGCCAACGCCGCGGCCAATACGCTGATGATCGACACGCTGGGCCGCGGTGCCTCCGCCCGCGCGCCGTTGCCTTGGGACCGCGAGGCGGTACAGACCCTCTACGGGACGCCCGAGGCCGAGGCCGCGCTGGGCCTGCGCTGGAGCTGGGACGGTGCCCTGGCCGCGGTGCGCGGCCAGGGCACGACCGGCGATGACCTGCTGACCGGCACCGCCCATCGCGATGCGCTGTTCGGCGCCGCGGGTCGCGACCTGCTGCAGGGTGGGCAGGGCGACGACCT
>JACMRO010000230.1 GCA_014376425.1 Rubritepida sp. | reverse complement strand
CGCCCTCTCCGACAGGTCGTGCGGTGGTCCCACCGGGACGAGCGGCCGTGGCGCCCGCCTGCCCGGCAGGTGCCTCAGTCGGCTGGGCGGTAGGCGCCACGGCAGGACGGGCCGGGCCGCCAAGCTGCGACTGCGCCGCCGCCGGCAGGACGAGTGCGCCGATAAGCACCAGCATCGCCCTCGCCACGCGCCAGCGAAGCCGCATCGACTGGCGGTTGGTCAGGCGCCGCCCTGCGCGACCTTGCGGCAAGTCGGCGTGGCGGATCATGCGGGCAAACTCCGAAAGCGTATGCAAACTCTGCTTCGCATGGGGGTGTGGGGGCAGCAAGTCAGATGTCGCGCAGAAGGCGTGTGGTGCGGGCATCCGCCTCGCCGCCATAAAACCGGGTCAGCGCCGCGTCGAAGGGATCGCTGCCGCGGCCGGCGGCACGGAACAGGGTGAGGCAGGAGCGCAGTTTCATCGCATCCACCTCGCCCAGCATGTCCACGGCGGACAGCGCGGCGGGCGCCGCCAGCAGCAGGCCGGTGCATTCCAGCAGCCGGCTACCCAGCGGCCGGTGCCGCAGGTAGTCGCGCGCCTCGATCAGATCGGCGATGCCATAGCGCCGCGCCATCGCGCTTGTCCCCAGGCCGCGCAGCTGCGGAAAGATGAACCACATCCAGTGCGTCTGCTTGGTCGCCGCCCGCAATTCGGCCAGCACGATTGGGTAGACCTCCGCCTGGGCTTCGACGAAGCGTTCCAGGCCCATCAGTTGCTCTCGTTCGCAATCCGGTAGGGGTGGGCGACGTAGGTGCCCAGCGGCGTCAGCGTGGCGAAGTAGCGCAGCTCGTCCAGCGCGCGCGCCATGGCCGGGTCTTCTGGGTGACCATCGGCTTCGCACAGGAACTGGGTCGCGGTGAAGCGGCCGTCCAGCATGTAGGATTCGAGCTTGGTCAGGTTGATGCCGTTGGTCGCGAAGCCACCCAGTGCCTTGTACAGCGCGGCAGGAATGCTGCGCACCCGGAAGACGAAGCTGGTCACGACATGCGGCGTGCCGATCGCGGGCAGCCGCGGCTCTGTCGCCATGACGTAGAAACGGGTGGTGTTGTGCGCCGCGTCCTCGATGTTGCGGCGCAGGATGTGGAGGCCATAGACCTCGGCGGCGAGCGAGCTGGCGATGGCCGCGTCCTCATGCCCGCCGCGCTCGGCCACCAGGGCGGCGGCACCCGCGGTGTCGGCCTCGATCACGCTCTCCAGCTTCAGGTCGCGCAGGATGTTCAGCACCTGGCCCAGCGCCATCGGGTGGGAATGGGCGCGCTTCAGCGTGGCCTCGGTGGTGCCGGGCGGAGCCAGGAGGCAATGCTCGACCCGTTCGAAATGCTCGCCCACCACATGCAGGCCCGATTGCGGCAGCAGGCGGTGGATGTCCGGCACCCGGCCGGCCAGGCTGTTCTCGCACGGCAGCATGGCGAGCTGCGCCTGGCCGTCGCGCACCGCCTGCATCGCCGCCTCGAAACTGGCGCAGGGCAGGGTGTTCCAGCCGGGAAAGGCGTGCCGGCAGGCCAGGTCCGAATAAGCGCCGAGGAAGCCCTGAAAGGCGATGGTGTTCATGGGGCGAGGGCTTTCCGGGCGCGTTCGAGGTCTTCGGAAGTGTCGACGCCGAAGGGGCCGTGCGGCACGCGGGCGACGGCGATACGCATGCCGGCCTCCAGCGCGCGCAGTTGTTCCAGTTTTTCGCGCAGTTCGAGCGCGCTGGCGGGCAGCGCCACGAAACGCGCCAGTGCGGCGCGGCGATAGGCGTAGACGCCGATATGGTGCCACAGCGGCCCGTCGCCCCAGGGGACCGCGGCACGGCTGAAATACAGCGCCGGCGCCACATCGGCGTCACCGAAGGCGCAGACGCATTTGACGAAGCTCTCCGTCGCCGCCTCATGCGCATCGGCGATGGGCGTGACCAGGCTACCGATGTCGACGGCCGGGTCGGCCAGGGGCAGCAGCACGGCGCGCAGCAGGTCGGGCGGCAGCGTCGGAAAATCGCCCTGCAGGTTTACCACCACATCATGGCGGCCTTCAGGGTCCAGCCGGTCCAGCGCCAGCTTCACCCGGTCGGTCCCGCTGGGCACGTCGTCGGCCACCAGCACCGCCTGGCCGCCGGCCGCGTGGACGGCCGCCACGATTTCCGGCTCGCAGGCCGCGACCGCGACGGGTCCTATGCCGGCCTCCAGCGCCCGGTCCATGACATGCAGCACCATCGGCCGGCCGGCGATCAGGGGCAGCGGCTTACCCGGCAGGCGGGTGCTGCCCATGCGGGAGGGGATGAGGATGATCGGGTTCACAGGCGCCATCCCGGTTGAAGGTGCTGCGGCACCTCTATATGATGCAGTGCGTCATAAGCCGCGTGGCGATGGTCGGCAATCGGCCATCGTCGCCCCCGCCTAATCACGAGGTTGAACCCGCCCGATGGCCGATCTGGAACTTAACAAGCTCTTCGCCGCACCGTTGGTGGCGGGCGTCGTCTTCATGGGTGCGGGTATCCTGGGCGAGGT
>JACMRO010000229.1 GCA_014376425.1 Rubritepida sp. | reverse complement strand
TGCGGCTGTCCGGCGCGCGGATGGAATAGTGGCGCGCTTTCCGTCATAGGGAGCGCGATGCGCCCCTGGACGAACGCCCTGTTCATCGACCACGCCGCGCTCCGCCTGCCCTGGCGCAACTGGGGCGTGGTCGAGCCCGGGCGCCTCTACCGCTCCAACCACCCGCTGCCCTTCCAGCTGCGCGCCGCGTTGCGCGACCATGGCATCCGCACCCTGCTGAACCTGCGCGGCCACCGGCAGGATTGCGGCGCCGACGCGCTGAGCCGGCGCGAAGCGCATCGCCTGGGCCTCGTCCATGCCGACGCGCCCTTCGAGAGCCGCGGCGCACCGCATCGCGAGCGCATCGAACGCCTGGCCGCAATGCTGCCGGACCTGCCCGAGCCGATCCTCATCCACTGCAAGTCCGGTGCCGACCGTACCGGACTGATCGCCGCGATCTGGCTGCTGCTGCAGGGCCGCACGCCCGCGGAAGCGGCCCGGCAGCTCAGCTTCCGGCATGGCCATATCGCCGCCGCCCGCACCGGCATCCTCGACGCCTTCATCGCCCAATACGCCGCCGCATGGCCCAAGCCGTTCCTGGAATGGTTGCGGCAGGATTACGACGAGGCAGCGTTGCGGCGTGATTTCCGCAGCCGTGGCTGGGCCGATCTCTTGACCGACACGCTACTGCGACGCGAATAAGTGTCCGATCGGTAAGGATTGCGACATGGCCCGGCTGAAGCTGGCATTCTTCTGCTCGGGCTTCGCGGCGCTGCTCTGCCAGATCATCTGGCAACGTATCCTGGGTATTTTCGCCGGTAGCGACACGGTTGCGGCGTCGCTGGTGGTGGGCGCCTTCCTGGGTGGGCTGGGGCTGGGCTCCATCATCGGCGCGCGCTGGGCGGACCGGCTGTCACCCCACCGCGCGCTCGTCGCCTTCGCCGGCTGCGAGGCTGGCGTGGCGCTCTGCGCCGTGCTGTCGAAATACTTCCTCTACGACGTCATCGCCATCGGCCTGGCCGACAGCGTGACGCAACCGGCCGCGATCTTCGCGCTGTGCTTCGCCGGGCTGGTAGTGCCGACGACGCTGATGGGCGCCTCGCTGCCGCTGCTGGCGCGCGCGGTGACGATCAGCCTGGACGACGCGGCGTCGCGCATCGGCGCGCTGTACGGGCTGAACACGCTGGGCGCTGGGGCGGGCGCGCTGGTCGGCGGCTGGCTGATCATGGGCTCGCTGGGGTTCGTGGCCTCGCTGTGGCTGGCGGCGGTGCTGGACCTCGTGGCGGTGGCGCTGGCCTGCTCGCTGCTGCCGGCCATGTCGCGTGCGAAGCCCGTGGCCACCGTCGCGGCGGGCGCGCCGGCCAGCCACGGCTCGTTGCCGCTGTGGTGCCTGCTGGTCTTCCTCTCGGGCTATTTGATCGTGGCGCTGGAAATCCTGTGGGTACGGCTGCTGGGCCAGGTCGGGCAGTACCATGCCTACCTCTTCCCCACCGTGCTGGGCGTCTTCCTGCTGGCCGATGGGCTTGGGATGGCCTGGGCGGCGCGGCTGGTGCGCCGTGTGGCGGACCCGCGGCCCGCCTTCTTCATCGCCCAGGGCGCCGGCTTCGTCCTCGCCGCGGCGCTGATCCTGCTGCTGTGGCTGGGCGTGGCGCACTGGCCACTCGACCCCTGGCTGAGCGTGGACATGCACCGCTTCGGCCCCGCCGCACTCGCCGGCAGCACGGCGCTGATCGTGCTGGTGGTGGGCCCGCCCGCCTTCCTCTTCGGCATGACTTTCCCCTTCGTGCAGCGCGCAGTGCAGCGCGACCTGGCCAGCGTGGGCGCCCGCGTGGGCTGGGTGCAACTGGCCAACATCGCGGGCAACGCCGCCGGCTCGCTGCTGACCGGGCTGATCACGCTGCACTGGCTGGGCAGCATGGGAACGCTGCTGCTGCTGGCCGGTCTCTCCGCGCTGCTGCTGGTGGGCTGGCTGTGGCGGCGCCCCTCGGCGGTGGCGGGCGTGCTGCTGGCCGCAACGGTCGCGATCGCCGCGGTCATTCCCGCCAACGCCGATTTCTGGCGGCGCATGCATGGCCAACGACCCGGCAGCTTCGCCGCCTGGGCCGAGGACCGCTCCGGCATCGCCTTCTACCGCGCGCAACCCGCTATGGACGGGCGCGAGGGTGGGCGCTTCTTCATCATGGGCTTCGGCCAGGGCTTCGTGCCCTTCCTCGACATCCACATGCTGCTGGGCATGCTCGGACCGCTGGTGCACCCCGAGCCCACCCGCGTGCTGGCGATCGGGGTGGGCAGCGGCGGCACGCCCTACGGCGCCACCGTCAACCCGGCGACGCAGGAGATCCTCGCCATCGAGCTGATCCGCCCGGTGCTGGAGGCGCTGCGTGAGATCGGCCCCGCCATGCCCCGGAGCGGTGTCGCCACCCTGCTGGCCGACCCCCGCGTCACCCTCGAATACGGCGACGGTCGCCGCGCACTGACCCGCGCAGGCAGCCCTTACGAAGTGATCGAGGCGGATGCGATCCTGCCGCAATCCTCGCATTCCGGGCTGCTCTACAGTGCTGAATACCTTGGCGCGGTGCGGCGACGCCTGGCCCCCGGTGGGCTCTACGTGCAGTGGGCCCCGACCTGGCGGGTGGTGGAAAGCTTCGTGGCCGTCTTCCCGCACGCCGTGATGCTGACGCCGGCGAACATCATGATCGGTAGCGACCGGCCCATCGCATTTGACCAGGCGGCGCTGCTCGCCCGGCTGGGCGAGCCCGCGCTGCGCGCCTTCGCCGCCCGCGGCAACCCGGCCGTGACCGACCTGGGGCGCATCGTGGCGGGCCCGCCGCGGGTCTGGAGCCCCGACACGCCGCGCGCGCCCGCGCCCCTGACCGACATGTTCCCGCGCGACGAATTCTTCCTCAACCACCCCGCCCGCGACAGCTGGGCCGCGCGCTGATTCGCAGCCCGCCCGGCTTGCGCTATGAGGACGGCCAAGGAGAACAACCCGATGGACCTGCGCACCCGCTTCACCGCCGAAACCAAGACCAGCATGCTGGCGGGCGACGCCGCGCGCACCTCGACCCTGCGGATGATCGTGGCGAAGATGAAGGACAGCGACATCGCCGCCCGCTCATCCTCGCCCCCTGGCCCGCCGCTGGACGACGCGGCGCTGGTCACCATGCTGCGCGGCATGGCGAAGAGCCGCCGCGAATCGGTAGACATGTACCGCCAGGGCAACCGCCCGGAACTGGCCGCGAAGGAGGAGGCGGAGATCGCCGTCATCGAAGCCTTCCTGCCGCAGCAGATGGACGAGACCGCCATGGCCGCCGCCATCCAGGCCGCCATAACCGCCACCTCCGCCGCCACGATCAAGGATATGGGCCGCGTCATGGCAGCCCTGCGCACCGAACACGCCGCGACACTGGACATGGCCAAGGCCGGGCCGATGGTGAAGGCGGCGCTGGGCGGGTAGCCGCCCGTGCGGGCTTGCCTCCCAACTTATCACGGTCCAGGGGCGGGTCGCCCCTGGTGGGGGTTGCAGGGGGGCCATGCCCCTTGCCGCTACTCCATCCGCGCGCCGGACAACCGCACCAACTCGGCATGCCGGCGCAGTTCGGCGGTCAGGTGTTCGGTCACCCGTTGTGGCGTCCCGCCGAAGATGTCGAGGCCGGTGGCGACCAGGCGGGCGCGGCTCTCCGGGTCCTCCAGGATCTCGTTCACCGTGCGGTTCATCGTGGCGATGATGGCTGCCGGCGTGCCGCGCGGGAACATCAGGCAGAACCAGGTGCCGAATTCGAGGCCGGGCATGCCGACTTCGGCGGTGGTCGGCACATCCGGCAGCACGGCGGAGCGGCGGTCGCTCAGCACCGCGATGGCGGTGACCTGGCCGGCGCGGACTTGCGGCGCGGCGCCGGTGATGAGGTTGAACATCACCTCGATCCGGCCCGCGAAGAGGTCGTTGAAGCCCTGCGCGATGCCGACATAGGGGACGTGCACCATGTCGGTCCCGGTGGACTGCCGGTAGAGTTCGCCGGCCAGATGCATCGAGCTGCCATTGCCCGACGAGCCGAATGAAAGCGCGCCGGGCCGGGCGCGCACCAGGCGGGTGAAGCCTTCCATGTCGCGCACCCCCAGGCTGTTGTTCACCACCAGGATGTTGGGAACGTTGCCAACCATGATGCAGGGTTCGAAGTCGCGCAGCGGGTCGAAGGGCAGGTCGCGGTACATCGCCGGATTGGTCGCCAGCGTGCCGGCCCAGCCGTAGAGCATGGTGTAGCCATCGGGCGCGGCGCGGGCAGCGGCTGCGGCGCCGACATTGCCGTTGGCCCCGGCGCGGTTGTCCACCACGGTGCGCTGGGGCAGGCGGCGGTCCAGCTCCTGCGCCAGGATGCGGGCGATGGTGTCGGCCGTGCCGGCGCCGCCGGCGGCGGGGACGATCATGCGGATCGGCCGGTCGGGCCAGCTTTGCGCGCGGCCGGGGGGTGACGCGATGGCGGTGGCGGCCGTGGCGCCCAGCATCAGCCGGCGGGAGGGGAAGGTGTTGCGCGTCATGTGGCCATGATGGTCCCTCGTCCGCGGCGGGAAAAGGCCTGGACAGCGGTGGTGGCGGGCGTGATGGATGTGGCCGGCCAGGGGAGTGCGGCGATGCGGCTGACGATACTGGGTGCGGGTGCGGTGGGGCCCGGGGCGGCGGCGCTTGCGGTGTCCCGCGGGCACCAGGCGGTGCTGTGGTCACCCAGCGGGGCGGGGACCGCCGGGATGACAGGCGAGCTGGATTGCGAGGGCGTGCTGGAAGGCCGCTTCGCGGTGCGGGTGGCGGCCGCGCTGGAGGATGCGCTGGTCGGCGCGGATGCGGTGCTGTTGGCGGTGCCGGCCTATGCCTTCGTCGCCCTGCTGCCGCGCATCGCCGCTGCCTTGCCGGCCGATGTGCCGCTGCTGATCGCGCCCGCCGCCTCGCTCGCGCCGCTGGTGTTCGAGGCGGCGCGGCGCGGCCCCCGGGCGCCGGTGGGCGCGCTGGCCACCACGCCGCTGGGCGGCCGGCGGCTGGCCCCCGGCAGGGTGCGCGTGGCGATGATCCGCAGCGAGTTGGAGGTAGCCGCCCTGCCCGCTACCGCCGCCCCCGCCATGGCCGCGTTGGCGCACGACCTGTTCGGCAATCGTTACCTGCCGGCGCCCGACGTGCTGCAGGTCGCGCTGATCAACGCCAACCCGATCATCCACGCAGCCCTGGCGCTGACCAACCTGACCCGCATCGAGCAGCGCGAGGCCTGGCCGCAATACGGCATGATGACGGAAGGCGCCTGCCGGCTGATGGCGGCTCTGGATACCGAGCGCGACGCGCTGGCCCGCGCCTGGGGGCTGGCGATTCCCTCCATCGCCACCGCCCTGCACCGCGCCAGCCAGGTGCCGGTGGGGCCGCTGGCCGCGATGGGCCGCGCCATTGCCGCCGGCCGGGGCGCCGTGCTGGGTCCGGTCGCGCTGACCTCGCGCTACATCACCGAGGATGTGCCTTTCGGCCTGAGCTTCTACCTGGCGCTGGCGGCGGCGCGGGGCACGGCCATGCCGGTCACGCAATCCGTCGTCACCGCGCTTGAGGCCTGCTGCGGCCAGGATTTCAGCCACAACCCGCTGCTGGGCGGCATTGACTGGACGGGGCTGCCCGCTGCCCTGGTCAATGGCATGCACCGATGACATATCCACGGGCAGCATGAACCAATCCAGCCGCATCGGTCTCCTGGCGCATGAGGAAGCGGTGCGCCGTGACCTTGACCTGCTGAACCTGCCGGCGCGCGCATGGCTGCCGGGGCGCACCGAGCTGGATGTGCTGGTGGTCGGCGCGGGAATGAACGGCATCGCCGCCGCCGGCTCGCTGGTGCTGCGCGGCATCCGCAACATCGCGATGCTGGACGCGGCGGCGCCGGGCCAGGAGGGCCCCTGGGTCACCTACGCGAAGATGGAGATGCTGCGCTCGCCAAAGACGCTGCCCGGGCCGTGCTTCGGCGTGCCGTCGCTGACCTACCGCGCCTATCACGAGGCGCGTTTCGGCACGGCGGACTGGGAGGCGCTGTACAAGATCCCGAACCAGCTGTGGCAGGACTATCTGGCTTGGTTGCAGAAGGTGCTGGAACTGCCGGTGCAGCACAACGCACGCGTCGAGCGGCTGCTGCCCGAAGCCTCCATGCTGCGGGCGGAACTGGCCGACGGCACTTCGGTGCTGGCCCGCCGCGTCGTGCTGGCCACCGGGCGGGGCGGCGCCGGCGGGCTGTACTGGCCCCGCTTCGCCGACGCGGCGCTGCGGCCTGACCTGGCCGAGCACACCAACATCGCCATCGATTTCGAGACGCTGCGCGGCAAACGCGTGGCGGTGATCGGCGCCGGTCCCTCGGCGTTGGACAATGCCGCGGCCGCCATGGAGCACGGCGCCGCCTCGGCCGATGTCTATGTCCGCCGTTCGGTGCTGCCGCAGGTCAATAAGGGCCGCGGCAGCGCGCACCCCGGCTTCCACCGCGCCTGGGGCGAGCTGGACGATGCCGATCGCTGGGCCTTCCTGGTCTATGGCCAGGACCTGCAGGCGCCGCCGCCGCATGAGACGGTGTTTCGCGTGCTGCGGCTGGGGGTGAAGATCCATCTGGGCCAGCCGGTGCTGTCGGCCCGGCGCGAGGGCAACGAAGTGGTGCTGGACACGCCGGCGGGCGAGCGGCGGCACGATTTCCTGATCATCGGCACCGGCTTCGCGGTCGATCTCGACCGGGTGCCGGAGCTGGCCGCCTTTGCCCCGCACATCGCCCGCTGGGGCGACCGCTACACCCCGACGGCCGATCTGGCGCGCGACGACCTCGCCCAGTTTCCCTATCTCGGCTCCGGCTTCGAATTGCAGCCGCGCGACGGGGCCGCACCGCCTGAGCTCTCCCGCATCCACCTGATGAATTACGGCGCCCATGCCAGTTTTGGCGGCATCGCCAGCGACATCCCGGGCGTGGCGGTGGCGGGCGACCGGCTGGCGGACGCCATCACCCGCCACCTCTTCCGCGAGGATTTTGCCGAGATTCGTAGCGCCGTCGAAGCCTTCGACGAGCCGGAACTGGAAGGCACGCCATTCTTCGTGCCGAGGACACCGTGATGGACCTGATCGATCAACTCGCCGCCATAGCGCCGGGCAGCCGGCTGGACGGGCTGCGGGCGCTGCGACCCGATATCCGCATCGCTTCCGCCGCCTGCGAGACGGCGATCTTCGACGCGCCATCGGGCCTGACCAAGGCCGAGCGTCACGCCGTCGCGCTGCATGTCGCGGTGCTGCACGGCTGCACCGCACTGGCGGAACATCATCGCGGCCGGGCCGGCGCATCGCCACGCCTCCCCACCATGCTGGCGCATGCCGAGATGCTGACCCTGCACCCCGAAAGCGCCAGCCCCGCCGCCGTCGCAGCACTGCACGCCCTTACCCCGGCCGAGATCGTCATGCTCAGCCAGCTCATCGCCTATGTGGCCTGGCAGGCGCGTGCCCTGCATGGGCTGATGCTGCTGGGCGCGGCGCCCGATGCACCGCCCGCCCCGCCGCACGACCCCCCGGCCCGGGCCGCCCGGGCGTTGACGTCCACCGCCGATTTCGGCTTCACCATGGACACGCTGGAGTGGTCGTCCTGGGTGCCGGTGCTCGAGCCCGCGCAGGGCACGCCCGACCAGCTCCGTGTGCTGGACGAAAGCCACCCGAAAGCCCGCACCAGCCCGTACTACCTTCTGCTGGTGCAGGAGCCGGAGGTGCTTCGGCAGCGCTCGAAACTGTTCAACACCATCATGTACGGCCCGCGCGGGGCGGCGCGCGCCGAGCGCGAACTGGCCGCGGCCGCCGAAAGCCGGCTGAATGGCTGCCCCTACTGCCTGTCGGTGCATGCGCAGCGCTATGTCCAGCTCAAGGGAAACCCCGCGCTGATGCAGGCGCTGGTCGATCAGAGCAACGAGGTGCCGATGGATCATCGGTCGCGGGCCATCGTCGACCTGTCGGTGAAGCTGAGCCAAACGCCGCCGATCGCGGGCCTGGCCGATATCGACCATTTGCGGTCGGAGGGCATGGAGGATGACGAGATCCTGGACATCGTGCTGTCGGTGGCGATGTTCGCCTGGGCCAACCGGCTGATGCAGACGCTGGGGGAACCGGTTCGCGTCTGACCGCGCGGGCCACCTGGGCCCGATGCGTCAATCGGCCGCGCGCCGACTTCGGTCGGATCGCTCGGGCCAACTGGCGGAATGGGTTGATCGGCCGCGCGTCAACTTGAGTCGGATCGCGCGGGCCAACTGGCCGAGTGCGTTGATCGGCCGCGCGCCGACTTAAGTCGGATTGCGCGGGACACCTGGCCGAATCCGTTGATCGGCCGCGCGCCAACTTAAGTCGGATTGTGCGAGCCGCCTGGGTCCGATGCGTTGATCGGCCGTGCAGCGACTCAAATTTGATAGAGCGGGCCGTCTGGCCCGGGCGTCACGCGGCCGCGCAACGACGTCACCCCAGCATGGCCGGAACCAGCAGCCCGACATTGTGCCGCATCATCGCCTCGTAGCTGGGTGCGATGCCGCCCGGCGCCGACAGGCTTTCGGCATAGAGCCGGCCGCGCACCGCCACCCCTGCTTCGGCCGCCAGCCGCTGCAGGCTGGCCGGGTTGCCCAGATGGTCCATGAAGACCGCCGTGATGCGTTGCGCCCGCACCTGGCGGATCAACGCGGCGACCCCCTGCGCGCTGGGCTCGGCATTGGTGGAGACGCCCTGGGGCGAGACGAAACGCACCCCGTAGGCTGCGCCGAAATAGCCGAAGCTGTCATGGCTGGTCAGCACCACGCGGCGCTCGGGCGGCACGCGGCCGATCTCGGTGCGGATCCAGTCGTCCAGCGCCGCCAGCCTGGCGTCGTATTCGGCCAGGCGGTGCGGTTCACCCAGGCCCGCGGCGATGCGCGCGCAATAGCGCCGCGCCATCGCCACATCCTGCCAGCCATGCGGGTCGCCAGAACGCAGGCCCGGGCCTTCGAGCGCGGTGACCAGCCGGCCCTGGAAGCCGGCGGCCCGCGCCAGCCGGTCGAACCAGCCATCGAAGCCGCCGCCATTGCGCACCGCCACCCCGGCGCCGCGCAGTGCCTCGACATGCGAGGGGCGGGGCTGGAAGCCGTGCGCATCCGCCTCGGGCCCGGCGATGACGCGGACCACCGCACCCTCCGGCGCCACCCGGGCCAGCAGGTCGCCCAGGATGGAGAAGGAGGCGACCAGCACCGGCCGCGGCTGGGCGAAGGCGGGAGCGGCAAGGAGCGGAAACAGGGAGCGGCGATACATACGTTATATTATAACGCAATCACTCCGCCCGGAAAGGCCGTGCCAGCAGCCCTCCCATCGCATCGCGCACCGAGGCGCGGCCGTCCAGCATCGCCGCCACGGCCTCGCAGATCGGCATCTCCACGCCCAGCGTGCTGGCGCGGGCCAGCAGGGCCGGCGCACTCGCCACGCCTTCCGCCACACCGCGACTGGCGGCCAGGGCCTGCGCCAGCGTCTCGCCGCGGCCCAGCCGCTCGCCCAGCGCGGTGTTGCGGCTGGTGGGGCTGCTCGCGGTCAGCATCAGGTCGCCCATGCCCGACAGGCCGGCGGCCGTCCCTGGCCGCCCGCCCAGGGCGAGCACCAAGCGCGACAGTTCGGCCAGGCCACGGGTGATCAATGCGGCGCGCGCATTCTCGCCCAGGCCCGCGCCCATCGCGGCACCGGCGGCAATGGCCAATACGTTCTTGGCCGCGCCGCCGGCCTGCACCCCCAGCACATCCGCGCTGGAATAGAGCCGCAGCGCCGGCCCGCCCAGCGCCGCGATCACCGCCTCGACCAGCGCCTGGTCGGCGCCTGCCACCACCGCCGCGGCCGGCAGCCCGGCGGCGACCTCGGCCGCGAAATTTGGCCCGGACAATACGGCGCCGCGGCCGGCCACCTCGGTCGGCAGCAGGCCACTGCCCGCCTCGAAGCCCTTGCAGGCCAATAGCAGCGCCACCCCAGGCCACGGCGCCACGACCGCGCGAAGGTGCTGCGCCGGGACCGCGACGATGGCGAGATCAGCGCCCGCCAGCGCGGCCATGGGATCACCGACGATCGTCACTTCCGCCGGCAGCACGGCGCGCGGCGCGGTGCGGGCCCACAGCGTCATCGCATGCCCCTGGCGCCACGCATGCAGCGCCAGCGCGCAGCCCCAGGCGCCTGCCCCCAGCACCGCGATCTTACTCATCGACCACCCGCAGGATGCGCGTGCCAGCGCCCGGCTCGTCCGACAGCCGCTCGATCAACGCCGCCAGGATCGCCGCGCCCGCCGTCTCGAAGCCGTAGGGCGGGTTCACCACCAGCAGCCCGCAGCCATTCAGCCGGGTGGCGTCCAAAGGCTCCCGCAGCCACAGCTCGGCCGCCACTGCGTCGCGCAGCCCGGCGTCGCGCAGCGCCGCGTGGAATGCCAGCACAGGCGCCCTGTGCTTGATCGGGTACCAGGCCACCTGCACATGGCCGCGCGCCCGCGCCCAGACCCGCGCCATGGCGGTGGCCAGCCGGGGGAATTCGTCCGTCGCCTCGAAAGGCGGATCGAACAGGACCAGTCCGCGCTTTTCGGGGAATGGGGTCAGTGCGCGGGCCGCTTCATAGGCGTCGCGCATGTGGGTGGGCGTGCCGCGCAGCGCGCGCCGCAGCGCCGCGTGATCCTCGGGATGCAGTTCGTTCAGCACCAGCGCATCGCTCGGCCGCAGCAACGCCTGAATGATGCGCGGGCTGCCGGGATAGGTGCCGGGCATGCCGAGCTGGCGCAGCAGCCCGACATAATCCGCCAGCGGGCCTTCCTCGACCGCCATCAGCCGGCCGACACCCTCCCACCACTCGCCGCCGCGCCGGGCCTCATCCGAATCCAGCGCGTATTCGCCCCGCCCCGCATGGGCGTCCAGCACCCGCAGCGGCGTCGGCTTGCGCTGCATCGCGCGCAACACCCAGACCAGCAGCGCATGCTTCACGCAATCGGCAAAGTTGCCGGCGTGGAAGGCGTGGCGGTAGTTCAAGTCGGCGCGATGGCGCAGCCATCGTCGCCTGAGCCGATGCGAACCACCTGGCCGTGCCGCACCTCGCCCGGCAGGCACAGCGCGGCGATGGCCGGCGCCACATCGGCCGGCGCGGCCAGCGCCGCCTGGTTCTCGCCCGGCCAGGCCGATCGGCGCAACCGTGTCCCCACGGCGCCAGGGTCGGCCAGGTTAACCCTGATGGGCGTGCCGGCGACCTCTGCCGCCCAGGCCTGCACCAGATGCGCCTGGCCGGCCTTGGCCGCGCTGTACAGGCCGAAATAAGCCGAAGGCTCCGCCACGCGCGCGTCGGTCAGGAACACCGCCCGCCCGGCAGGCGCGGCGCGCAACGGCGGCTCGCAAGTACGGATCAGCCGCCAGGCCGCGCTGAAGTTCACGGCGACCGAAGCCGCGAAGTCGCCCGGCAGGATGTGGGCCACCGGCGTCAATTTCGGCAACACCCCCGCCGCATGGACTAGGATGTCCAGCCGCCCAAACCGCTCGATGATACTCGGACCCAGCATGTCCAGATCCGCCGCACCCTCGATGAGATCCAACGGCAACAGGGTGGCCTGGCCACCGACCGCACGGATCGCGGCATCCGTCTCCTCCAGCCCCCCCTGCGTGCGGGCGGTCAGTACGCAATGCGCCCCCAGCCGCGCCAACTCCACGGCCACCGCGGCACCGATGCCGCGCGAGGCTCCAGTGACCAGAGCTATGGCGCCATCAAGCGGGAGCATGCTGGGCCTTGGTTGATGCGGGCTGTCCCAAGCGGCGGGTCACCCCTTGGGTCAGCCCTGGCCAGGTCACCCTTGGTCGGGTCGCCCCTGGAGGGTGATGGTACGGGGGAGGGCAAAGCCCTTCCCCAGGCAACGCGCACGCCCATGAGCCCACCAGGCCCCTGCCCAGCAGCCTCATCGACCGGGCAGCAGAGCCGGCTCGGCCCGGGCTGCTTCGGCGGGCCAATCGGTGAGAGGAATGGCGTAGTCGCCGGTGAAGCAGGCATCGCAGAATTGCGGCTGGGCGTTGTTCCGGCCGCCCTGGCCGAGGGCGCGGTAGAGGCCGTCGAGCGAGATGAATGCCAGGCTGTCCACCCCGATCAATGCCGCCATTTCGGCCACGTCGTTGTGCGAAGCCAGGAGTTGGCGGCGCGACGGGGTATCGATGCCATAGAAGCAGCTATGGGTGGTGGGGGGCGAGGAGATGCGCATGTGGACCTCTGCCGCGCCGGCGTGGCGCACCATTTCCACGATTTTCCGCGATGTGGTGCCGCGAACGATGCTGTCATCGACAAGGATCACGCGCTTGCCTTCCAGCGTTGCACGGTTGGCGGAGTGCTTGAGTTTGACGCCGAGGTGGCGGATCTGGTCGGTCGGTTCGATGAAGGTGCGGCCGACATAATGGTTGCGGATGATGCCCAATTCGAAGGGCACGCCGCATTCCGACGCGTAGCCCATGGCGGCCGGCACGCCGCTATCGGGCACCGGCACCACCACATCCGCGTCGACGTGGCTTTCGCGCGCCAGTTCGGCGCCGATCAGTTTCCGCGACGCGTAGACGCCGGTGCCTTCGACGACAGAGTCGGGCCGGGCGAAATAGATGTACTCGAAGATGCAGAAGCGGCTGGGCACCCGGCCGAACGGTTTTTGGCTGCGCAACCCATTGTCGTCGATGATGACGACTTCGCCCGGTTCGATGTCGCGAACGAACTCAGCGCCGACGATGTCCAACGCGCAGGTCTCGCTGGCCAGGATCCAGGACGGCGCGCCACCCGCATTGGGCATCGAGCCCAGCACCAGCGGCCGCACCCCCAGCGGGTCGCGCGCGCCGATCAGCGCGCCGTCATGCAGCGCCACAAGGCTGTAGGCGCCCTGCACCTGCTTCAACGCGTCGATCAACCGGTCGATGACGTTGGTGTAGAGGCTGATGGCAATGAGGTGGATGAACACCTCGGTGTCGGTGCTGGACTGGAACAGGCAGCCGCGCTTGACCAGCGCCTGGCGCAGCACCTTGGCGTTGGTCAGGTTGCCGTTATGCCCCACGGCGAAACCGCCGAATTCGAAATCGGCGTAGAGGGGCTGGACGTTGCGCAGCGCGGTCTCGCCGGTGGTGGCGTAGCGGTTGTGGCCGCAGGCCGCGCGGCCCGGCAGGCCGGCCATCACCTTGGCGTCGCCAAAGATGTCGCCCACCAGGCCCAGGCCGCGATGGGTGTTGAACACGCCGGGCGCGGCGCGGGCGACGATGCCCGATGCCTCCTGCCCGCGATGCTGCAGGGCATGCAGGCCCAGCGCGACCAGCGCCGCTGCGTCGGCGTGATTCCAGACCCCGAAGACGCCGCATTCGTCGTGAAACTTGTCGTCGTCGCCAGCGGCAGGCCCGGCGGGGTGGAAATATGGGTTGGTCGTCAGGTCCATGCGAATCCAGCACCTTTCAGGCCGCCAGGGGTGGCCCACCAGGGCAGCCTGCGACGAGCGTCATATAGACGGACGGACGGGGGATTGCACCCCGGCCCTAGCGCGGCGCGATCCGTGGCCGCAGCAGGTCCTCCTGCGTCGGCAGCGGGCGTTCGGGCGGTTCAGCCAGGCGAGGGCGGTAGTCGGCCGGCAGCAGCCCAGCCACGTTGCGGGCGCCGGAGACTACGAGCGGCAGGCCCCGCGCATCGAGCACCGCCTGGGGCCAGCGTTCCGTCTGCGGCACCAGCAGGCCCGCGATGATGTAGGCCAGCACCAGCAGGAAGGCGCCGCGGGCCAGGCCAAAGACGGCGCCGAGCGAGCGGTCCACCCCGCCCAGCGCGCTGTCCTCCACCCGGCTGGCAATGGCGTGGACGACCAGGGTGAGCAGGATCAGCACCACCAGGAACACGCTGCCCACAGCCAGGCCATCGGCCAGCCAGGGCGCATCGACGAAGCCCGCGAAGAACGGCCGCACGGTGCCGCGCAGCGCGAAGGCCGCCACCAGCGCGCCGATCCAGGCGGCGATGCCCAGCACCTCGCGCACGAAGCCGCGCCAGAAAGACAGGATGGCGGAGACGACGAGCACAGCCAGTGCGGCCAGATCCACCCACGTCATGCTGCGCTGCACCCTGCCATCCGCGCGGCTATAGCGGGGATGCGTTGGCGAAACCAGGGCGCACCTGTCAGCTCAGCAGCGCGCTCCAGGACGGATCGGAGGCGTCCGTCGGCGTTACCACCTGGCGTTCGTTGAAGCCTGCGATATCGATGCTGGCGATGCGCGACGAATAGCCGCTGCCGCGCGAATCCCGGGACTGACTTTCGCGGTAGAACATCAGCACCCGGCCGTTGGGCGCGAAGGTCGGCCCTTCCATCGCCCAGCCCTCGGAAAGGATGCGCTCGCCCGAGCCATCGGGCCGCATGACGCCGATGGCGAAGCCGCCGCGGCCGATGCGGGTGAAGGCGATCAGGTCGCCGCGCGGGCTCCACACCGGCGTGGCGTAGCGGCCCTGGCCGAAGCTGATGCGGCGCGACCCGCCGCCGCCGGCATCCATCACGTAAAGCTGCTGGTCGCCGCCGCGGTCGGAATTGAAGACGATCTGGCTGCCATCGGGCGAATAGCAGGGCGAGACGTCGAGGCCGCCGCCAGAGGTCAACTGGCGTTCGCGCCGGCTGCCCAGATCCACCACGAAGATGTTGGCGTCGCCGCCGCGCACCGAGGACAGCACGACCGATCGGCCATCGGGCGAAAAGCGCGGGCTCAGCGTCATGCCGGCGAAATTGCCCAGCACCTCCTGCCGGCCGGACTGCACGTTGAACAGGAAGACGCGCGGGTTGTTGTTGGCGTAACTCATGAAGGCGATCTGCTGCGCGTTGGGGTGGAAGCGCGGCGTCAGGGCCTGGGCCGAGCCATCGGTCAGGTAGCGGAAATTCTCGCCATCCTGGTCCATGATGGCGAGGCGTCGACTACGGCGGTCGCGCGGGCCGGATTCGGCGATCAGCGCCACGCGGGTGTTGAAGTAGCCCTGCTCGCCCAACGCGCGCTGGTAGATGTCGTCCGAGATGATGTGCGCGATCTGCCGCCAGTTGGCGACGGAGGCGTTGTAGGCGGTGCCCAGCGCCTGCGCCTCGGGCAGCACGTCCCACAGGCGGAATTCGACGCGCATCTGGTCGCCCGTAGTGGAGACGCGGCCGGTGACCAGGAAGGTTGCGCCGATGACCCGCCAGTCCTGGAAACGGGGGGTGCCGGCGGCGGCCTCCGGCGTCTGGATGAAGGCGGCCTGGTTGACCGGGCGGAACAGGCCGGAATTGCGCAGGTTGGTGGTGATGACCTGGGCGATGCGGGCGCCCAGCTCACTGCCGGCCATGGCGGGGATGGCGATGGGCACCGGCTCGGTCCGGGCGCGGGTGATGTCCACAACCGACCCTTGCGCCCGCGCCTGAGTGGCGAGGCCGAGCGGCGCGAGGAGGGCGGTTCGGCGGGTGATGATGGTCACTGGGCGTACTCCCGGGCTTGGCGGCAGGTTGGTGCCGCAGGCGGCATGGTCAAGGCAAGTCTTGGTGGCAACGTCTCAGCGCAAGCCAAGGTCGCGCGGATTGAACCGGAACAGCGTGTCCCGCAGTGCCGCCAGCCGCGCTGGCGGCAGCGGCAGCGGGTTGCAGCGCGGGTCCAGCAGGGCGCGACGCGCGGCTTCATACACCGCCCGCGCCCGCACGTCGCCCGGCGGCGTGCCGGTCACCCGGCGCACGGTGCCGCCGGCATCGGTCTCGACCCGCAGTTCCACCACGATGTTCTGGATGCCCGGCGCGCCGGCATCCACGCTCCCGCTCTCGCCAATGCGGTCGGCCAGGCCGGAGCGTTCGGCGGCGGTGAGTTTGGCGGTGCCCAGCGGCGTGCCGCCCCCCTGCGCGGGCGCGCCGGCCGGGTTGGGGCGGGCGGCGGGCGGCGTCTGCTGTGCCTGCGCCGCGCGCAGCCGGTCCAGCGTGTTCAGCACGCTCTGGCTGCGCTCCTGCGGGCGCTGCACTGGTGGCGTCTGGCCGGTGCCGGCCTCCTGCGCCGGCTGCGGCGCGGGGGGCGCCGGGCTGGGCGGGGTGGGCCGCGGCGGTGCGGGGCTGGGACGCGGCGGGGCAGGGGTGGGCGGCGGGGGCGTGTTGGTT
>JACMRO010000228.1 GCA_014376425.1 Rubritepida sp. | reverse complement strand
TCAGCGCCTCCCGGTCGCGCCAGCGGGAGGTCACGTCGCGCGATATGCAAAGGTAGCCGGCCAGGGCGCCGTCCCGGCCCCGCACCCCGGTGATGCTGACCTCCCACCAGCGCGGCGTGCCGCGCAAGGTTGGGCAATTGGCTTCAAATCGGCGTGTCCCGCCCTGTGCCGCCTGCTCGAATGCCTCGGCGATGAGAAGCTGCACCGATTCGGGCCAGAACTGCGCCCAATTCTGACCGCGCACCGCGGAGAAGTCGGGGATTTCCAGGACGCCGAGGCCGTTGCGATTCATCCAGACCAGCGCACCGGCCAAGTCGACCAGCTTCACGCAATCAGCGCTCTGTTCCAGCACAAGACTGAGTGTTTCGGCATCAAGCTGGTTCGGGTTTAGTGACACTTGGGGCGGCTACCATTTGTGTCAGGCGGGGGCAAGGGCGATCAATCGGCGAAGGCGCCGGCCGCCTGGATCAGCGGCCGCCAGCGCGCCACCTCGGCGGCCAGGAATCCCCGGTGATAGGCCGGCGTCGCGCGTTCGAGCGGGACCGGCGCGGTCACCAGCTCGGCAAAGCGCTGCACCACGCGGGGCGACTGGATGGCGACACGCAACGCGGCGGCCAGCCGCTCGACCAACTCCGCCGGCGTGGCGCGGGGGGCATACATGCCGTGCCACACGCTCATCTTCAGCTCGGGGTGGCCAGCCTCGGTGGCGGTCGGCACGCTGTCCAGCACCGGACCAGGCAGCCGGGCATCGCCCATCACGCAATAGGCACGCAGGCGGCCTTCCCGCACCAGCGGCGCCAGGATCGTGCCCTGGCCACCATAGACGTCGAGCCGGCTGGCCATCAGCTCGGTGCTGATCGGCGCGCTGCCGCGGAAGCCGATGGTGTTCAGCGTCGTCCCCGCCTCGCGCTGCATCAGCATGCCGGCCAGATGGTCGCTGCTGCCCAGGCCCGAATTGCCGATCGACACGCGGTCGCCGCCCGCCCGCATCGCCGCCAGCAACTCGGCCAGGGTGGTGGCCGGGAAGTCGGGCCGGGCCACGACCATCTGCGGCACCTCGGTCACCAGGCCGAGCGGCGCGAAGCCGTCCACCACGTCATAGGGCAGCCGGCGGTAGAGGCTGGCGGCGCCGGCATGGCCGATATGGTGCATCAGCAGCACCGACCCGTCCGGCCGCGCCTGCGCCACGCGCGCAGCGCCGATGGTGCCGCCCGCACCGGTCACGTTCTCGACCACGATCTGTGCCTCCAGCGGCGGCCCCATCGCCTCGGCCATCAGGCGCGAGATCAGGTCGGTGGGCCCGCCCGGGGCGAAGGGGCAGATGATGGTGATGTTGCGCGGCGGCTGCGCGGGCTGCGCCAGCGCCGGTGAGGAGAGGGTCGCGGTGATGGTCACAGCGAGGGCGGCGCCCGGCAGGGAGCGACGGTGCATGCGGATTTCCTCGTTCATTCCGCGCAGCGTGGCACGGCGGGCAACGCGAATGAAGAGGTTCGTGTTATGCAGCCGCCATGCAGATGCTGACGGACGGCAATTTCTGGGGCTTCATCGGCGCCTGCTTCGTGGTGTCGCTGTCGGGCGCGGTGTTCAAGCCGGGCGCCTGGTATGCCGCCTTGCGCAAGCCGCGCTGGAACCCGCCCAACTGGTTGTTCGGCCCGGCCTGGGCGGTGCTGTACATCAGCATCGCCATCGCCGGCTACCTGGTGTGGCGGCAGGTGGGCTTCGGGCCGGCGCTGGTGGTCTATGGCGTCCAGCTGGTGGTGAACGCGATGTGGTCAGGACTGTTTTTCGGAATGCAGCGGCCCGATTTTGGCTTCTACGGGGTGACGGCGCTGTGGCTGTCGATCGTGGCCTGCATCGTGGCCTTCGCGCCGATCTCGGCCACCGCGATGTGGCTGATGGTGCCCTATCTGTGCTGGGTCAGCTTCGCCGCTTTCCTGAACTGGACCCTGTGGCGGATGAACGGGGCGCAGCCGGCCTGAGGCAGCCTACCTGGGCCGCCCTGGCATCACGCCACCCGCGTGCCGCGCATCGCCATCGCCGCCAGCGGCGTCGCCATGCCGGCCACGAAGGTGCGCGGCATGGCCCGCATCAGCCAGGCGCCCGCGCCGGCCAGCCGCATCTGCCCAGCCGCGCGCCGGCGCCAGTCGGCATGGAAGTCGGCCGTGTCCTGGCCCGCCGCGATCGCCCGCGCGGCGGCGAGGCCCGAGGCCAGCGCCATCGCCATGCCATCGCCGGTGAAGCTGGGGATGACCGACAGCTGGTCACCGATGCGGTACAGCCCCGCCACCCCGCCCTGCTGCCTGAAGCCATAGGGAACGCCCGCCACCGCCAGCGGCCGGGCCCAGAGCGGCCGCGCATCGCGCAGCAGCCGCTCGGCCAGGGCGGAGCCCTGCCGGATGCGGTCCAGCATGGCGGCGGCGCTGCCGGGCGGCACGCCGGTCATCGCGGCACACAGATTGGCCAGCCCGCCATTGCCCGGCTGCAACCCGGCATAGCCCCCGGCAAAGTGCAGCAGGCTCACCACCGGCGGCAGGTCCAGCCCCTCCAGGTGCAGCTTGAGACCGATGGCGCCGAGGCCGGGTTGCCGGGCATGGCCGCGCAGATTGTGCTTGCCGGTCGCCAGAACGACGTGGCGGGTCCGCAGGCCCGCGACCTCCCAGCCCTCGCCAAGCCGCCGCGCGCCCGGCACTGCCACGCCACGTTGCAGCCGCACGCCGGCGGCCTGGGCGCATTGCTGCAGGGCAGCGTCGAGCAGCCGGCGGGATAGGCCGTAGGCCTCGAAGGGCAGCGCGGCGGTGGCTTCGTGCCGACCGGTGGCGGCCTGCGCGCCGCGCAGCCGCACCGCACCCAGCGCCGGCAGGTCGACACCCAGCCCGCGCAGCAATGCCACCGCATCGCCGCCCAGGAATTCGCCGCAGACGCTCTCCTGCGCCTCGGCCGTGCGTTCCAGCATGGTCACCCGGCGGTTCGCCCGCGCCAGCGCGATGGCCGCCGCACACCCCGCCGGTCCGGCGCCGATCACCACGATCTCGCTCATCGCAACGCCGCCACCTGCCAGCGAAACGGGAACGCCCAACGGATCTGTGCCGCCACCCCGGCCCCGGCCAGCGCCATCTGCCAGTCGGCCCGGGTGAAGCCGCGGGCGATGGAGACGGTGCTGTCATGCACCACCATCGGGCTCATCCGCAGCAGCCGCACCGCGGCCCAGACGAAGCCCCAGGGCAGCCAGTGCCTGTGCAGGTCGGAGATCAGCCAGCCCAGCCGCGCCCGCGCCTCGAGCCAGCGCAGGAAACGCACCAGCGTGGCGTCGTCGAGATGATGCGCGAACAGGCTGCACAACACGACGTCGTGCTGCTCTTCCACATCGAACAGGTCGGCGGTGATCCAGCGCGCCGGCACGCCCCTCGCGGCCGCGTGCCGGGCGGACCAGGGGCTGAGATCGAGCCCGGTCAGCTCCAGCGTCACGCCCCGCGCCCTGCCCCACTCCGCGATGCGGACCAGCATGTCGCCGCCGCCGGCGCCGACATCCAGCACCCGCAAGGGCGTGCCGGGGTGGCGCGCCGCCACCTGGTCGAGGAACGCCAGCACCGGGCGGGCCGCCAGGCTGAGCCGGTTGATCCGCGCCAGCCCGTCCAGCGCGGCGTCGAAACCCTCTGCCTCGGGGTCATCCATCCACTCCGCGGCGCGGGAGCGCTGGCGCAGCATCAGGCGGCCGTGAAGCGCATGGTCTCGGCCGAGAGGCCGGGACCGAAGGCCATCGCGCAGCCGCGTTCGCCGGTGCGCGCCGCCACCAGCACGCGCTGCAGCACGAACATGACGGTGGCCGAGGACATGTTGCCGAAACCCCGCAGCACAGCGCGGCTGATGTCGAGCGCGCCGGGCAGCAGGCCCATGCCATGCGTCACCGCATCGAGGATCGACCGGCCGCCGGGGTGCACAGCCCAATGCGTGATCTCGGGCACCGGCACGCCACCCAGCACCGCATCGGCATGGGCTGGCAGGGCGCGCGCGATGGTCAGCGGCACCATGCCCGACAGCACCATGTCGAAGCCCTGGTCACCGATGCGCCAGGTGATCTGTCCCGCGGCCTCCGGGACAATGGCGCTGTGGAAGCCCTCGATCCGCAAGCCCCGCGGCTCCGCGCTGACGATGGCCGCCGTGCAGCCATCGGCGAAGAGCAGCGAGCACAGCAGCGGCGCCATGTCGGAAGCGGCCTGCAGATGCAGGCTGCACAACTCGATGTTGATGACCAGGATGCGGGCATGCGGGTCGCTGCGGGCTATGTGCCAGGCCAGCTTCAGCGCGTTGATCGCCGCCTGGCAGCCCATGAACCCCACGACGCTGCGCTCGACACCATGCGGCAGGCCGAAGCGGTGGATCAGCCAGTGGTCGACGCCCGGCGCCGCGAAGCCGGTGCAGCTGGCCATGATCAGATGGGTGATGGACGGCCCGTCCCGCTCCAGCCCCAGCGACAGGCAGGCCTGCTCGGCCAGGGCCGGCGCCTCGGCTTCATAGCGGGCCATGCGCTGGCCGGTGCTGGGGAACCGCTCCAGCTGGTAGAAGCCACATTCGGTGCCGCGCGCATCGGCGCGTGGCTGGAGCACGGAATGACGGTGGTCGATGTGGCTCTTATCGGCCAGCCGGGCGAAGGCCTCGCGCTGCCTGGCGTCACCGATCTGCAGGGCGGCAAAGGTACGGAAGGCGGCGTGCATGTCATGGCGCGGAACAGCGGTTGCGATGGCGTTGATATGGGGGGCGTCGGCCAAGCTGTGCTCCGGGTGAGTGAAGGCCAACGCAGGGCGGAAGGTGCGGTTGCCCTGCCGCGTCTCCTCAGCCCGCGCCTATTCCGCCAGCGCCTCGCGCACCGCGCTGCGGAACTCGCGGCGGTGCAGCTCCCGCAGCACGACCAGGCTGGCAATGATGAGCGCCAGAGGATGGACGATCCAGGCCAGTGCCGCCAGCCCGAAGTAGTAGGCGCGCAGTCCGGTGTTGAAGTGCCGCGCCGCGCGGTTGGCCACCTTTGCCGCCACCAAGGCCTGCGCGGTGTGCGCCGCCCCCACGCCGATGCCGCCGATTAGGATCGAGCAGTAGTTGAACTGCCGCAACGCCCAGGTAAGCTCGAAAAAGGCGCGGACGAAAATGAACATCAACAGGCCGATGCGCAGCTCCCACGCCGCGTCCGAGGCCGGCGGTTGGGCCCAGGGCAGCGCGGAGAGCACCCGTTGGCCCAGCTCCGGCGCCGCCAGTAACGCGACGAGCCCGCCCAGGATGAAGATCGAGGTGTTGGCCAGGAAGCCGGTGCTCGTCATCAGGTTGCCGATGATCGCGGTGTCGGAGATCCGGTTGGCGCGGTCCAGCAGCGCCACCATCCAGCGCCGGCGATGCTCGTCCATGGCGTGGATCACGCTGCGGACGCGGATCGAATGCACCCGCTCGGTGACGAAGGCGTAGCCGACCCAGCAGGCGAGAAAGATCGCCAGCGCGATGAAGTCGAGGAGCGTCATCCGCCGAGCCTAGGGCCCGGCGGATATCCTGGCATCAGCCGAAGATGAAATCACTCGACGTCAGGCTGGCGCCGAACACCAGGATGCTGCCGCCGGCCGCATCCACCTGGGTATTCCCGTTAGCCAGGGTCAAGGTCAACTGGCCGAACGCGGTCACGCCACTGGCGGCGGTGAACTGGACGCGCGCGCCCGGCGTGAAGCCGCCAACCAGGTCGATCCCCCAGCCGGTGGCGTCATAGCGCAGCACGTCATTGCCGCCCTGGGTGTAGATGGTGTCGTTCCCGGCACCACCGATGATCGTGTCGGCGGCTGCCGTGCCGAAGATGATATCGTCGCCGCCACCGCCATCGAGGAACGAGGCCAGGCCTGCATTGTTGCCGGCCAACAGGTTGAGCGACGCGTTGCCGATCAGCCCGGTGCCGCTGGCGGCCAAACGGCCCTGATCCACATTGGCGCCGATGTTGAAGGTGCCGGAGCCGACGAACCAAGCGATATCCATGCCCTCGCCAGCATTCTCGATGATGGTCGAGCCGGAGTCGAAGACCACGAACTGGTCGTTGCCGTCGCCGCCGATGAAGGTGTCGGCACCGCCCTGGCCACGCATGATGTCGTTACCGACGCCGCCATTCAGCGTGTCGTTGAACACGCTGCCCCACAACGTATCGTCGCCGGCCCTGCCCTCGATGAACGAGGCCAGGGTCTGGTTCGACACCAGGTCCTCATTCTCCGACGAGCCGAACAGCCGGGTGGCGCTGGCGGAGAGGCGGACAATCTCGACACTGGCGAAATTGGTCCAGTTATTCACCGTCACATAGGCGGTGTCGATGCCTTCCCCGGATTGTTCGACGATGATGTCGCCCACCTCGTCGACGACGAAGGAGTCGTTGCCATCGCCGCCGATCATGCTGTCGTTGCCTTCGCCGCCATACAGCACGTCATTGCCGGTGCCGCCGTAGAGCGTGTCCTGGCCGGTGCCGCCGAAGAGTTGGTCCAGGCCGCCACCGCCATACAGCGCGTCGTTGCCATCCAGGCCCGCGAATGCGTTGTTGCCCTCATCACCCAGAATGGTATTGCCGCCGTCATTGCCCACCGCGGTCACGCCGCCTTGGCCGGTGAAGATGAGGTTGACGATGCCGAAGCCCATCTGGAAGAAGCCACCCGAGCCGGCGGCCGTGTTGATGGTCAGACTTTCGGCGTAGATGGCGGCATTGTTCGCGTCGGTCACTGCGGCCGCTCGGCGGACGGTGATGGTGTCACCAGCCATCGCGGCCTGGGTGAGGACGCCGAAGCTGTCGCCCACGGTGACCGTGGCGCCACCGCGCGCCACCAGCAGGCCCGGGTCGAGCTTGAGATTCACCACCACCGGGTCATGGTCGGAATAGCGGCTCGCCACCGTGCCGTCGAAGATCGCCGTCGAGCGACCGAAATCGGTATTGTAGTCAATGGCATCGGGCTCGGGCGAATTCACGCGCCACTCATCGACCGTCCGCACGTAAGGCTTGAGCGAGGTCGAGCTGAAGGCGTAATCGAGATAGCCCTTCTGCCCGTCGACGACGACGGAGGCGGCATTCTGGTTGCCGATGAAATCAGCGATCAGGTTGCGGTAGCCGGCCGTGTCGGTGAGGAACTTCACCGAGCGCTCCTGCGCATAGCTGTTGAAATCGCCCAGGATAATACGGTCGGCGTCGGCGCTACCGGTCGGGTTGGTCTTCAGGAAGGCGTCGAGCGCCTGGGTCGCCAATGCGCGCTGGTTGTTCCAGCTGCCGGCACCATCACCCAAATCGGCGTCGGCGCCAGTGCCGGTGCCGCTCCTGTCCTTGTTGTCGACGGCGGCGGCGGTGAAGACTTCGCCGCTGGATAGTTGCTGGAAGCTGGCCACCAGCACGGCGTGGCTGGCGTTCACGCCGTTGAAAACGCCGCCCACCGTGCTCTGGCTCAGGAAATTGGCGGGCAGCCGGCCCGCGGTGATCAGGCCGGGAATGTCGCTGTCGTCCAACACCTGCACCGTGGTGCCGGTGGCGATGGCCAGCCGATCGGCGCGGTAGAGCATGCTGACTTTGACCGCATCGCCGCCCAGGAAGGTGACGCCCGGGTCGACGAAAGTCCAACGGCCGGGCGCGCCCAGGCTGCTGTTGAAGCCGTCCACCAGGGATTTGATCGCGCTGCCGGCGCCGAAGCCGTTATTCTCCAGGTCGTTGACGATGATGAGGTCGGCATCGAGCGCGGTCAGCGCGGTGTAGAGCTTCTGTGTCTGCCGCGCGAGTTCGGTCGCGGTGTTGGCGCCGCGCGGCTGGAAGGCGCCGCCGGGCCCGGTGATAGCGCCAGGACCGGTGTCCAAGGTGGTGAAGTAGTTCATCACGCTCGTGCCGACGATCTTGATGTCGCCATCGGCCCGCCCGGGCGCCGCCAGGCGGGGCTGGGTGTCGATGATCGTGGGGCTGTTGCTGGCCTGCAGCCGGTACTCGTTCGATGAGTAGCCCAGGTTGCCGATCAGGCCCGAAAGGCTGTCGCCGATCTGCGGCGTGGTGACGGTGGTAACAGGATTGCCCAGGAAGGTGATGGGGCTGGGGTTCGACACGGTCAGCCCGTCATCGACCAGCAGGGAACGGCTGCCCAGATTGTTCAAATAGGTCTGGTAGCCGACCTGGTTGGGCGCGTTGGTCTGGGTGAACTGGGTAACCTGGCCACCCACGGCCACGCGCACTTCGCCCTGGCTGTCGAGGTTGGAGGCTTCGGTGATCGTCACCGTCTGGGGGATGCGGACCAGCATCCCTTCGGCGAACTCCAAGTCCGGGATGATCCGGCCGCCGACGGAGACGGTGCCGGCCGTCGGAAGGCTGATGTCGACCGCCAGTTGGCTCAGCACCTGCGCCGGGGTAAAGGCGCCGGCGGAGACGATAGTGATGCCGGCATTGGAGTTGGCAACGTTGACCTGCGTCTGGCCGAACGACTCGACCACAGTGCCCGTCACCCGCACGATGTCGCCGACATTCACGTTGACGCCCAGAATCGCGTCGGCCTGGAAAACGAACACGCCGTCCGAGGTCAGCGGATTGCCGTCGCCCGCGACTTCCTGGACGAAGAAGCCTTGCAGATTGCGGCCGGTGTCGGCGTCGCCATTCTGGTAGTCGCCGGTGACGACGCCCTGGATGGTGACGGCGTTGCCGACCAGGGGCGAGGCGCTGCCGCTTCCCTGGACGGCAAAAATCGATGTGGTCGCACTGAACGTCCCGTCATCATCCAGCACCGTACCGAGGGCGCTGGTGTTGCCCAACGTGTAACCGGAAGTGGCGCTGGCGATGCTGACCGTGAAGGTCTCGTCGCTCTCCACGAAGGTATCGCCGGCCACGTTCACCACCAGGGCGACGGTGGTTGCCGTGCCGGTCAGCGTGGTGGTGAAGGGCGAGCCAAGGGCAAAGCCCGCGACCGGGACACCACCGATCGTCACCGATGAAATATCGGCCGCAGTGAAAAAGAAGCCGCCCGTGATGGTAATGGATACGGTGGCATCACCCGCGGTGGAGCCGCTGCGATTGATGGCGAAACTGAACGGAGTGCTGCCGGCGTTGCCTTCGGGCAGCGAGACAGCCGCTGGGCTCAACGAAATGGTTTGCGACATCAATATCTCCCGGAGGGCTAATTAAAAGCGCCTGACCAAATCGTTAATTATGCGTCAACGTTCAAGTGGTTGTAGTCAAATTCACATAAGGGTCAAGCCATTTTCGCCTTCAGGTTCTGGTCCAGTTTAGCCAGAAATGCCTGGGTGCTCAGGTAAGGCTGTTCCTTGCTGATCAGCACTGCTAGATCCTTGGTCATATCGCCGGCCTCAACTGTCTCCACGCACACCGCCTCCAGCGCATTTGCGAAGTCGGTTACATCCTGGGTGCCGTCGAACTTGCCGCGATAGGCCAGGCCGCGGGTCCAGGCGTAGATCGATGCGATCGGGTTGGTGCTGGTCTCGCGGCCCTTTTGGTGCTCGCGGTAGTGGCGGGTGACGGTGCCGTGCGCCGCCTCCGACTCCACCGTGTTGCCGTCCGGGCTTAGCAGCACTGAGGTCATCAGGCCGAGGCTGCCGAAGCCTTGCGCCACGATGTCGCTTTGCACGTCGCCATCATAGTTCTTGCAGGCCCAGACGTAGCCGCCTTCCCACTTCAGGGCGCTGGCCACCATGTCGTCGATCAGCCGGTCCTCATAGGTCAGGCCGGCGGCCTCGAAGCGGGTCTTGAACTCGGCGTCGTAGATAGCGCGGAAAATATCTTTGAAGTTGCCGTCATAGGCCTTGAGGATCGTGTTCTTGTGGCTGAAATACACCGAGTAGCCACGCGCCAAGCCGTAATTCAGGCTGGCGCGGGCAAAGCCTTCGATCGACTTGTTCAGGTTGTGCATCCCCATCGCCACACCACCGCTGTCGGGGAAGTCAAAGCTGCCCATCTCCACCTGGGGTGCACCATCAGCCGGCGTGTAGGTCATCGTGACCTTGCCCGCCCCGGGGATCTTCATTTCGACAGCACGGTAGATGTCCCCGAAGGCGTGGCGGCCCACCACGATCGGCTTGGACCAATGCGGCACCAGTCGCGGCACGTTCCGGCAAATGATCGGCTCACGAAAGATCGTGCCGTCCAGGATATTGCGGATGGTCCCGTTCGGGCTGCGCCACATCTTTTTCAGCCCGAACTCGGCAACGCGCGCCTCGTCGGGCGTGATGGTCGCGCACTTCACGCCGACGCCGTACTGCTTGGTGGCGTGGGCGGCATCGATGGTGACCTGATCGTCCGTCTGGTCGCGATACTCGATACCGAGGTCGTAATACTTCAGGTCGATGTCGAGGTAGGGGTGGATCAACTTGTCCTTGATGAAGGCCCAGATGATGCGTGTCATCTCATCCCCGTCCATCTCGACGACGGGGGTTTTGACCTTGATCTTCGCCATTTCAATTTCCTCGATGCGCGGCGCCGGGCCGCGGCCAGTGTTGCTATTCCGGACCGCATTTCATGCGGTACCGAAGAGGCCTTGAATATCGCATCGGGCGTGCGCAAGGGCAAGCCAGTCACCCCTTCCGGCGCCTGACAACCCTGGATTGCAAAACTGCGTCTCGCGCAAATGTCATTGAGCGGGATCGGAAATTGAGATAAACCGCTTCCGTATGAAGGCAACCATTCCCCCCGCGGTGGCCCGGCTTTGCGGCGATGAGCTCTGCATCCGTGTACCCCAGCTGCGGGACGCGGTCGGCCAGCGTCAGCGTTCCGTAGCGCGAGACCACGCGCATGCGCTGCGCGGCATGGCGGCAAATTTCGGCTTAAGCGGCCTGGCCCTGGCGCTGGCAACGCTCGAGAGTATGGCAATGGACCCATCGGCCCCGCTCGGCCCGGCATTCGCCGCGGTGGAGCGCGAGGTCATGCCGGCGCTGACAGCGCTGGGCTACGCTGCCTGATCAGCCGGCTTTAGCTCGCGCTCCACAATTGCCGCCAAAATGCCTGCGCCATAGGGAATGGCGGCATCGTTGAAATCATAGGCGGGGTGGTGCAGCCCCTGGCTATCGCCGTTGCCGATGTTGATGAACGCGCCCGGCGCCGCCAGCAGGAAATAGGCGAAATCCTCGCCCCCCATGCTGGGCTGCTGGTCACGGTTTACCTGCGCTTCCCCGACCAGGCCAGCGGCGGCATCGGCGATGCGGGCGGCATTCTCGGCGTGGTTGATCAGCGGCGGGGTCAGCTCCTTGAACTCCAGCTTTGCGGTGCAGTCGAAGCCCTTAGTCACATGCTCGGACAGGTCGCCCATGCGTTTGCAAATCAGGTCGAAGACCTCGGTCGAGAAGGCGCGCACAGTGCCGAACAGCCGCACCGTGTCGGGGATGACATTGTAGGCGCGGCCGGTTTCCATGCCGGTGACGCTCAGCACCGCTGGCGCATGCGCGGCCACATTGCGTGATACGATGGACTGCAGCGCGGTGATCAGGGCGGCGCCTGCCAGCACCGGGTCCTTTGTGGCCTCGGGTCGCGCCGCATGGCCGCCGCGCCCCTGCACATGGATGTCGAAGAAGGCCACGCCGGCCAGCATCGGGCCGGGGTTGAGGCCGTAACTGCCCACCGCCATGCCGGGCTTGTTGTGCAGCGCGTAGATGGCGTCGCAGGGGAAGCGCTCGAACAGCCCATCCGCCTGCATCCGGGGCGCGCCGTTGCCCACCTCCTCGGCCGGCTGGAAGATCAGGTTCACGGTGCCGTCGAAGTCACGGTGCTCGCTGAGGTAACGGGCGGCGGCGAGCAGCATGGTGGTGTGCCCATCATGGCCACAGCCATGCATTTTTCCCGGGACGGTGCTGGCGTGGCCAAACTGGTTGGTCTCGGTCAGCGGCAGCGCGTCCATGTCAGCGCGCAGGCCGATGCTGCGGGGGTGGTTGCCCTGGCTGCGGCCGCGGATGACGCCGACGACGCCGGTGCCGCCGATGCCCCGATGCACCTCGATGCCCATCGCCATCAGCCGCTCTGCCACCAGGCCGCTGGTGCGGTGCTCGTCGAAGCCGAGCTCAGGGTGCGCATGCAGGTCGCGCCGCCAATCGATGTATTCGGGCAGGTGGGCGGCGATGGCGTCGATGATGCTCATGTGTCTCGTTCCAGCAGGGCGCGGGCGAGCCCGTCAAATTCGGTGATGGAGAGCGTTTCCGCCCGTCGTTCGGCAGCGATATGGCAACGCGCCAGCAGCGCCTCCGGGTCGCCCAGCGTCTTCAGGCTGCCGCGCAGCATCTTTCGGCGCTGGCCGAAGGCGGCGGCAGTCAAACGTTCCATCGCCGCCAGCAGGTCCGGCGTGGGCTGCGCGGCATGCGGCACCAGCCCCACCACGGCCGAATGCACCCGTGGCGGCGGAAAGAAGGCGCCGGGCGGCAGGTGCATCAGCACAGTGCAGCGGCACAGCCACTGGCTGAGCACCGCCAGCCGACCGTAATGCTCGGTATCCGGCGCGGCGCAGATGCGCTCGGCCACTTCCTGCTGAAACATCAGCGTCAGCCGTTCCCACTGCCCCGCCTGCCGCAGCCAGCCGATGAGCAGCGGCGTGCCGACATTGTAAGGCAGGTTGGCGACGACCTGGCGATGCGCCGGCAGCGCCGCCACGGCGTCCAGCTTCAGGGCGTCCTGCTGCAGGACCGTCAGCCTCGGCTCGTCCAGCTCGGCCAGGGCGGCGACGGCGCGGGTGTCGAGCTCACAGGCGAGCAGCGAGGCCAGGGGGGTAGCCAACAGCGCGCGGGTCAGACCACCGGGGCCGGGGCCAACCTCGAGCACATGCCGGCCATTGAGGTCGCCGGCGGCGGCGGCGATCCGGGCGCAGATGTTCTCGTCGAGCAGAAAATGCTGGCCCAGCGCCTTCCTCGGCGCCAGGCCATGCCGCGCGATTACATCGCGCAGGGAGGGGCGCAGGGAGGGGCGTAGGGAGGGACGCGGCGTGCCGCTCAGCTGCGGGTCTCGATCACGGCGCGACGGCGCAGCTCGCGCTGCAGCTGGCGGCTCAGCAGCTCCACCCGCTCGCCCAGCAGTTGCTGCCGTGCCTGGTCGTTGTTCATGGGCTGCGCCTGGCGCTGCTCGCGGGCGCAAACCATCAGGATGGCCACGCCATCGGGCGAGATCACCGGCTGTGACGCCCGGCCGATGGCCAGCGAGGCCAGCATCGAACGCAGCTGCGGCGGGTTCACTCCCTCCAGCCGCACCGGCCCCGGATCCATCGGTCGGTCGGCCGGGTTGGGGCCGCGGGCGGCGACGTCCAGCGCCTCGCAGCCACGGGTCGATTGCGCCAGGCGCTGCGCCCGCTCCACCACCGCGCGCTGCGCGTCGGTCGGCGCCTGCGGGTCCAGCCGGCCGCCGAAGGGGATGAACACCTGGCGCATGGTCAACTGCGTGCCAGAGCTGTCGCGCCCCGCCTCACGCTTCGCCCGCAGCGTCACGATCTGGAATCCACCGGGCACCCGCAGCGGGTTGGAAATGGCACCGGCCGGCATGCGGGTGACGATGGCGGCCACCGCCGGGTCCAGCCGGTTCTCGGTCAGCCACCCCAGATCACCGCCCTGCAGCGAGGTCTGCGCCTGGCTGAACTGGGTTGCGGCCACAGCGAAGGGCAGCCCGCGGCGGAGTTGGGACACCACCTCGTCCACGAAGCGGCGCACTTCGGCCTCGTTTGCCGGGTCGTCGATCGGGACCAGGATCTCACCGACCAGGAATTCCGGTTGGCCGGCACGCGCGGTGGCGGCGGCGATCGTCTCGGCCAATTCGGCGGGCTGCGGCTCGGCGGCGGGGCCGAGCAAGCTGCGCAGCAGCCGGCCCCAGCCGATCTGCACCCGGATCTGGTCGAACAACACCCGCGGCTGGATGCCGGCGTTGCGCAGCTGCGCGGTCAGCGCGCCGCGCGTCAGCTGGTTGCGCCGCTCGATATCGGCCAGCGCCTCGGCGATGTCGTTGTCGCTGACCTGGATCTGCCGGCGCTGTGTCTCCTGGATGCGCAGCTTTTCGTCGATCAGCAGGCGCAGCACCTGCGGCTCCAGCCGCGTCAGCGCCTCGGGCGAGGCGTTCATTCCGGCGTTCAGGGCGAACAGGCGGGTTCGGCTGCGCACCTCGCTCTGAGTGACGACGTCGCCGTTGACGACGGTGAGGATGCGGTTGCCGCCCGGGGTGGCGGGCCCCGGGGTGGCGGGCCCGGGGGTGGCGGGCGCGGAGGTTGCTGGCGCGTCCGGCGCCACGCGCGGCGCTCGGCCCTGCGCCAACGCCGACGCGCTGAGGCCAGGAAGGATCGCGAGGGCAAGCAGGGTGGCACGGAACATAGCCAGGTCTTTAGACCCGCGCGTCGCGGCTGGAAATGGCCTCCAGGCAGGCCTGCAGATATCCGATGGCGCGGGCGGCGGCGGTTGGCCCGTCCGGAACGTACTCGAAGGGTTCGACGCCGCAGCGCCCGGCATAGCCCGCCGCCGCCAGCGCGGCGAGGATGGGGGCAAAGCGGTCGCCACCCTGCCCCGGCCCGCGCTTGTTGCGGTCGTTGAGGTGGACATGGGCGATCTGGCCCCCGGGAATATGGCGGGCGAGCAGGGTGGCAACCGGATCGGCCTCGCCATTCCCGGCGGCGCAGACGTCCAGCATGCTGCGCAGATGCGGGTTGCCGTGCGCGGCGGTGAACGCCGTCGCCTCGCCCACCGTGGTCATCCAATTGGTCTGGCCATGGTCGAGCGGTTCGAGGCAGTAGGTCACGCCGGCCTCGCGCGCCCATTCGCCGGCCATCAGCATGGCCTCCCCGGCGCGCTCGGCGTCGCCCGGGGCTGCGACCTGGCGCTGGCCGGGGCTGCCATGCACCAGGTAACCGGCGCCGAGATCGGCGGCGAGGTGGATCAGGCCGCGCATGACGTCGAGCGTATGGGCGCGCAGCGCCGGTTCGGCAGCGGTGATGGACAGGCCGGCGGGTGCGACCAGCAGCCAGTGCAGCCCCAATATGGGCGCGCCGGCATCACGCGCGGCGCGGGCCAGGCGGGCGCGGTCCGGGATTGGTAGCGTATGCGGCGCTGCGCCATCGAGGGTGAAGGGCGCAACTTCCAGCCCGGCATAACCCAGCCGGGCGGCCAGGTCGGCCTGGGCCGGAAAATCCAGGTCGCGGACGACCTCGTTGCAGAGCACGAATTCCATCGGGCGACGCTAGCCCAGCAGCGCCCAGGCGGCGAGGGTGCACGCCAGTCCTGCCAGCAGTGCGGCCAGGATGCGATCGGTAGCCGCCAGCACCGCCATCGCCGCCCCGGCCCCCGCAAGCCGCGCGGCCCAGGGTATCGCCGCCAGCGCGCCCGAGGGGGCAGCCACCGCCAGCACCACGAAAGCAGCCAGCGTGGCCTGTGCCACCGAGGCGGCCCAGCGGATGAAGGGATGATCGGGCCGCAGCGGCCCCGCCAGCAGCAGGCCGAGCGCGCGCAGCCCCTGGCAGGCCACGGCCACCGCCAGCAGGGCCCAGTCAGCGGCGGCCAACACGCTCGCCCCACCAAAAGGCAAGGCTGCCGCCCAACAGCCCCGCCACCAGCAGCCCCCAGGCGGCGGGCAACACCAGCACCAGCGGGCTGGCCAGCGCGCCGCCCAGCAGCGCGCGCCGTGCGGCCGGCAGCCGCCGGTCGGCCAGCAGCAGCAGCCCGAAATACAATGGGTTGGTGAAGACCAGCAGCGCGAGGAGCGACCCCGGCAGGCCGGGCGCCATCCAGAAGCCCAGCAGCGTGGCGGCCGTCGCCACGCCCCAGCAACCGGCGGCGAAACCCAGGAACCAACCCAGCCGGCGGGCCGGGGGAAGCCCCGGCAAGGCCCGCATCCCGGCCGCCCAGGGCGTTACCGCGATGAACGGCAGCGCCAGCCAACGCGACCTATGCCCGCCCAGCCAGGGCGACAGCGCCACCGCCATCGGCAGAAACCGCGCATTTGCGGCGATGGCGCTGAGCACCGCGGCCCCCAGGGCGCCGCCACCCGCGGCCGCCGTCAGCAGGATCAGCTGGCCAGGCATGCCATAGATCGCCAGCGCCGAGGCCATCGCCCAGCCCAACCCAAGCCCGGCCGCGCTGACCGCTGCGCCGAAACCTAGGAAGCTGGCTGCCATGGCGACCGCAGGGGCG
>JACMRO010000227.1 GCA_014376425.1 Rubritepida sp. | reverse complement strand
TGTACAACATCACCCCCGGCCCGTTGTTGTTCCAACAGCGGCCCGATGTCGCGTGGGGGCTGATCGCTTCGATGTACATCGGCAACGCCATGCTGCTGCTGTTGAACCTGCCCCTGGTCGGGATTTTCGCGCGGCTGCTGACGGTACCGGCCTGGGTGCTGTATCCGGGCGTGCTGGCGCTCTCCTTCGCCGGTGTCTATGCCGCCTCCAACTCGGCCTTCGATCTGCTGCTGGCGATTTTCTTCGGCGTCGTCGGCTGGTTCTTCCGCAAGATGGAGATACCGCTGGTGCCGATCGTCCTGGGCTTCGTGCTGGGGCGGATGCTGGAGGATAATCTGCGGCGATCGATGTCGCTGAGCGATGGCGATTTGTGGGCGTTGTTCGCCTCGCCCGTGTCGATCGTGCTGTGGGTGTTGACGGCGCCCGCCGTGCTTTGGCCGCTTTTCAGGAAGCGCGCATGAAGCGGAGGGCCTCGCTGCTGGCGGCGCCGGCGTTGGCGCAGGAGGGTGCGGTCACCATCATTGCGCCCTTCACCCCAGGCAGGGCTCGGCTCGCATTCCCGGTGTAGCAGGCAGCGCTGGGCCAGCCGGTGGTCGGAAACCGGCCCGGCGCATCGGGCGCCATCGGCAGCCGGGCGGTGGCGCGCGCCGCGCCCGATGGCCGCACGCTGCTGATGCAGGCCAACACCTTCGTCATGGCGCCGCCCATGTTCGCCCGCGCCTCTTACGATCCGGTGGCGCAGTTTACGCCGTTCATCCACCTCACCAACAGCGGCATGGTGCTGGCGGCGAACCCCGATGTGCCGGTCGGCTCGCTGCCTGAATTCGTCGCCATCACCAGTGGCTACCAGGAAGTGGCGGGATACGCGCCGGAGGATGTGCGGCCCTGATCAGCGCCGCTGCATCGTCAGCCGCCGCGGCGCCACGCCTGTACTGACCAGGGCCAGGCCCTCCCGCACGTCCTGTGGCCAGGCCGCCACCCGCCGCGTCGCCACATCGACGCACAGATACAGCACCTCATGCGCGGAGCTGACCCAGCCCGCGCCGTGATGGAACATCCGGTGTTCGATCAGCAGCCGCTTCGCGTCGCAATCCAGCACCCGGCTCTGGGCGCCGATGGTGTCGCCTTCGAGCATCTCGCGCTGGTAGTCCAGCCAGGCCTCGACGGCGAAGGTGGTCAGGCCACGCGCGCGCAGCGCCCGCCCGACCCGCAATTCCGGCCACAGCCGGTCCGTCTGCAAATCGAAGGCCACTAGGTAGTAGCCCATGTTCAGGTGGTTGTTGCTGTCGGTCCAGGCCCGCTCGACGGTGGCCAGCGGCTGGTCCCAGCGGAACCAGCCGTCTTCGAACCTCAATGGATCTCCTCGCTCCGCGCCAGCGCGTCGCGCAACCGGGCGATGTCGAAGCCGGGTGCGCGGGCCATCTCCAGGATCACCGCTTCCTTGCGCGTCAGCAGATCGATCGCGGCAGGCAGGGCGCGCACGGCCTGATGCGGGATCACCACGGCGCCATGGCGGTCGGCATGGATCACATCGTCGGTCACGCAGGCCATGCCGAACACCGTCACCGGCCGGCCGTAATCCACCACATGGACATAGGCGTGGCTGGGGTTGATCACGCCCAGCAGCTGGAATTCGGGCGCCAGCGCATCGAGGTCGCGGAAGCTGCCATTGGTGACGCAGCCTTCGGCGCCCAGGCCCTTGTGGATGGCGCTGTTCACCTCGCCCCAAAAGGCGCCGGTGCCCGGCACGTCGTCCAGGTCCTGCAGCACGACGACCGTCGGCCGCGCCGCGTCGGCCACATATTCGTACCAGCCGATTCGTGCCGCACGGCCGGCCTCGGGCGGCCGGCCGGAGGGGAAGGCGGCGCGGATGGTGCCGACGCGGGCCAGGCCGCAGACCGGCTTCATCGCCGGAAAGGCGCATTGCACCGGGCGCACGGTGAAGCCATGCGTGCGGCGCGCCGGCACCACCAGTTCCAGCGCATTGCAGATGGTGGGCGTGTCCCAGGCCTTCAGCGCGTCCAGATCGGCCGCGGTGAAATCATACTGTGTCATGGCGGTTCCCCTTGCTCGCGGTCAGTGTTGTTGTGAACAGGGAGCAGGTCAAACCGGCGCTGCCATGGTCTTGTCACCGGGCATTCATCGCGTTAGCGATCCCCGGCAGCGACCTCACCAGGCTATGGGCGGACTTCGTCATGATGATCGCGTTTTCATGGGCCCGTCTGTGGTTGGTCATCGCCGGGCTGGCCGCCGCGGCGCCAGGCCAGGCGCAGACCGGCCGGTTCGGGTCCACCGGGGTGCCGAATGTCGGCCCGCCCGAAGCCGCATTGTTTCCCAACCTGGCCGCATTGCAGGACCGGCTGGAGGAACAGGGCTGGATGGTACGCGGCCAGGCGACCTTCATCCTGCAAGGGCACCCGTCCTTCCGCTCGCCCTATCGCGGCGAATCCAGCCTGGCGCCCGCCGCCAACGCCCGCAACACGCTGTCGACCGACCTGTTGCTGGGCCGCACGCTCTGGCAGGGCGCCGAAGTGATCGTGAATACGTCGGTAACGCGCGGCTTCGGGCTCAGCAATGCCCGTGGCCTGGCGGCCTTTCCCAATAACGAGGCATTCCGGCTCGGCAGCACCGAGCCGACCTTCTACGTCCCGCGCGCGTTCTTCCGCCAGACCATCGGCCTTTCCGCCGACAGCGTGCCGCCCGATGACGACCCGCTGCGCTTCACCCGGCCGCTGCCGCGCGAACGCGTCACCATCACCATCGGCAAGTTCAGCACCTTCGACATCTTCGACGACAACCGTTACGCGCATGACCCACGCACCCAGTTCCTCAACTGGGCGCTGGTCGCGGGATCGGCGGTGGATTACGCGGCCGATGCGCGGGGCTACACGCTGGGCGCTGCCGTCGAGTGGGAAAATGGCCGCTGGGCGGTGCGCGGCGGCGTCTTCCAGGTGAGCCGCGTCGCCAACGGACTGTTCCTCGATCCTTCGATCACCCGGGCGCACCAGGCCCTGGGTTCGGTCGAACGCTTCTGGACCATCAATGGCCGCGAGGGCGCGGTGCGGTTCATCGGTGCGATGACCCGGTCGCGGCAAAATCGCTGGAACGACCTTTTCGACACCGGATTCGAGAATTTCGACAAAAATCCAAACGGCTACCGGCGGAAATTATCGGGCGGGATCAGCTTCGACCAGCAGATCACGCGCGACCTGGGTGTCTTCGCCCGCGCCTCCTGGCAGGACCACCGGGTGCAGAGCTGGATGTTCACCGAACACGATGCCAGCCTTTCGGGTGGCGCTGCGCTGCGCGGGGAGAGCTGGGGCCGGCCGGCGGACACCATCGGGCTGGGCAGCAATGTCGGCTTCGCCAGCGGCGGGCGGCGGCGCTACATGGAGGCTGGCGGCATCGGCTTCATCGTGGGCGATGGCCGGCTGCGCTACCGACCCGAATGGGTAACCGAGCTGTATTACGACGCCCGGGTGACCGCGGGCGTCAACATGGCCGCCAACTATCAGCTGGCGGTCAATCCGGGCTTCAATGCCGATCGTGGACCCGTTCATCTCTTTGCCCTGCGGCTACGCACCGCCTTCTGAGCCCGCCTGGGTGCGGCCTGGCATGGTCGCGCTGGGGCTGCTGGAGCCGCGCTTCGCGCAGGTGGAGAGCCGTGCCGGGCCGCTGCCGTGGCGAACCCGTGCCTTCGGCTTCCCGGGTGTGCTGCGGGCGATCTGTGGCCAGCAGATCAGCAACACGGCGGCGGCCGCCATCTGGGGCCGGCTGTCGGCGCTGCCGGGCGCTTTGACGCCGGCTGGCCTGCTGGCGCTGGACGATGCCGCGCTGTGCGGCGGGGCCGGCCTCTCGCGCCCCAAGGCCGCGCATGCCCGCAGCCTGGCCCAGGCCTGCCTGGATGGGCGGCTGGATTTCGCAGCCCTGCCCGCGCTGCCCGATGCGGCGGCGACGGCGCGCATCGCCGCCATCCGCGGCCTGGGGCCGTGGACCGCGGGCATCTACCTGCTCTTCGCCGAGGGGCGACCCGACGTATTCCCCCATGGCGACGTCGCCATGGCCGCGGGCGCGGCGCACCTGCTCGGGCTGCCAGCACGCCCCCCGCCACAGGCGCTGAGTGCAATGGCGCTGGCATGGTCGCCCTGGCGGTCGCTGGCGGCCCGGCTGCTATGGCATCACTGGCGCTGGGTCACAGGGCGCCGGGCTGGCGACGGTGAGTGACCCGCCAGCCCATGGCCGAACGCCAACCGCATGGCCGCTGAACGGTTACCGACCCATGCCCGTTCTTTCAGCCGCCATTCAAGCCACGACAGAGCCGCCGATTCCCACCATGCGGAGCTGGGCAGCGCACCACGCCGCCGAGGACCTGCTTGACCTGACCCAGGCAGTGCCGGGCTACCCGGCCCATCCCGAATTGCTGCATCGACTGGCGCTGGCCGCCGGCACCACCGCCTACGGTGCCATCGATGGCGATGTAGCCCTGCGTGAGGCCGTCGCCACCGAAACCAGCACCCGCTACGGCGCCATCGTGACCCCCGAACAGGTAGCCATCACCGGCGGCTGCAACCTGGCATTCGCCATGGTGATGGCATGCCTGGCCGGCCCCGGCGCACGGGTGGGGCTGTTGACGCCGTGGTTCTTCAACCACGAGATGACCCTGACCATCCAGGGTGCCACGGCGGTGCCCATCCCTTGCCTGGCGGCCGATGGCTTCATGCCCGACCCGGCACGCCTGGCGCCGCTGCTGGACGGGCTGGCGGCCCTGGTGCTGGTTTCGCCCAACAATCCGACGGGGGCGATCTACTCCCCGGCCCTGCTGCATGAACTGGCGCTGCTGTGCCGCGCCCGCGGCGTCTGGCTGGTGCTGGACGAAACCTATCGCGACCTGCTGCCCGACGGACCACCGCACGACCTGTTCGGGGACGCCGACTGGCCGGAGCACATCGTGCATCTCTACAGCTTCTCCAAGGCGTACTGCGTGCCGGGCCACCGGGTCGGGGCGGTGGTGGGCGGCGGCGCGTTCCGCCACGCGCTGCTGCGGGTGATCGACAGCTACCAGATCTGCCCGGCCCGCCCGGCGCAGGCGGCGCTGGCCTGGGCGGTGCCCGCCCTGGCCGAATGGCGCGCCGGCAACCGGGCCATCATGGCCATTCGCGCCGAGGCCACCCGCGCGGCGGTGGCGCGGCTGCCGGGCTGGCAGCTCGATTCGCTAGGCGCCTACTTCGCCTACCTTCGCGTGCCCGACGATGGCCCGGACGCGATGGAGGTGGCCGAGCGCCTGGCGGTGGATCGCGGCCTTATCCTGCTGCCGGGCCCATTCTTCGGCCCCGGGCAGGAGCGGCATTTGCGGCTGGCCTTCGCCAATGCCGAGCCGGCGCTGCTGGCCGAATTGCCGGCCCGGCTTGCCTGAGTGCTGCGGCCAGGGCACAACCGCGTGGCGGGCGGGTGTGGTGGAACTGGTAGACGCGCCGGACTCAAAATCCGGTTCTGGTGACAGAGTGTCGGTTCGATTCCGACCACCCGCACCACTTATTCTATCGCGCCGGAACAGTTCTGCGCCCTGCCAGCGCATCACGCGCGATCGCTTAGCGAATGTCTGCCTGTTGCCTCAGCGGGTCGGTAGCCGCGCCGCCCTACTCGGCGCGCGCGGTTCGCTTCCGTCCCGCTCCCGCGCAAAGCGACCCTGCGCGCCTCTGCCCGCCAACCGATGGCGCCGGCCTGCCTTAAACCCGCATGCAGTACCCCCACACGCCTGACGGCAGGTATTTCGCGGTCCGCCGCCGGCTGTGGCGCGCCAGCAAGCCGGATCTGGACCCGCCGCACCGCGAGAGACTGGTGGGCGAACTCATGGCCGCGCGGCGTGAGGTGCGCGACGCCCGGGATGATGCCGTGCGCCTGTCAGCCGCCCGCGCCCGCGTGGACGCGGCCAAGCGCGGGTTGGGTGAGCGCGGGCCGGCCTGGTGGGACGACGGCGCGCCCGATCACAACCGGCGAATGGCGCGTAAGGCGCCGTATGCGGCGTGGTTCACCAGCCTGCCGGCCTGACCCGCTACCGAATGAACCCTAGCCTGCTACCGCATTGGCAGGGCGTAAAGCAGCCCGCCATTGGTCCACAGGTTGTTCGGCCCGCGCGGCAACGCGACCGAGGTGGTCTCGCCCATCGTCCGCTCATACAGCTCGCCGTAATTGCCGATGGCGCGGATCACGTTGTAGGCCCAGGCGGCATCCAGCCGCAGCGCCTGCCCCAGCTCGGGCGTAACGCCCAGCAGGCGGCGGGTGTTGGGGTTGGTGCTGGTGGCGCGCTGCTGCTCGGCATTGGCCTGGGTGATGCCCTGCTCCTCCGCCTCGATGATGGCGGTGGTGTACCAGCGGATCAAATCGAACCAATCGTCGTCGCCGCGACGGATATAGCCGGCATAGGGCTCCTTGCTGAAGCGCTCGGTCAGCACCGTCCATTCGCTCGGGTTCTGCATCGTCGACCGCACGGCGGCGAGCTGCGACGCGTCGGAGCCGAAGCTGTCGCAACGCCCGGCCTGCAAGGCGGCGGCCGCCTGATCCGTCCGCTCGAAGACAACGGGTCGGAAGGGCACGTTGATGGAGCGGAAGTAATCCGCCGTCACCTGTTCGTTGGTTGTGCCCTGCAGCACGCAAATGGTGGCGCCGTTCAGCTCACGCGCCCGCGTCACCCCGGCATTGGCCCGCACCATGAAGCCGTGCCCGTCGTAGAAATAGGTGGTGGTGTGGCGCAACCCCAGGGTGATGTCGCGCAGCATGGTCTGCGTGCTGGTGCGGAACAGCACGTCGATCTCGCCAGCCGTCAGCGCGGTGAAGCGGGTGGAGGAGGAGAGCGGCACGAAGCGAACCTTGCTGGCGTCGTTGAAGATGGCCACCGCCAGGCCTCGGCACAGCTCAACATCGAAGCCCTGCCAGTTGCCCCGGCTGTCAGGCAGGGAGAAGCCGGCGACGCCGGTGTGGATGCCGCAATTCAGCACACCACGGGCGCGCACGGCGTCCATGGTCGGGCCGGCCTGCACCGGCGCCCACACGGCTGCCGCGGCCAAGAGCGCGGCGATGATGCCCCGTTTCAACATTCTGATCTCTCCCAGAGATTGCCTGGACCAGATGGTCCGGTGCGGTGGGGGCGGAAGTCAAGCACAGGCCGCGCCGGCCCTCACCGGAACGGCGGCGAATACATCAGCCCGCCGCGCGTCCACAGCTCGTTCTGCCCGCGCGGCATCGCCACCGGCGTGCCGGGGCCGAAATGGCGGTTGTAGACCTCACCGTAATTGCCGATCGCGCGCACGGCGTTCAGCGCCCAGGCCGGGTCCAGCCGCAGCCCCTGCCCCACCTCCGGCAGCGCCCCCAGCAGCCGTCGCACATTGGCGTCCTGCGACGTGCCGCGCATCTGCGCCGCGTTCTCCCGCGTGATGCCGCTCTCCTCCGCCTCGATCAGCGCGAAGACGTACCAGCGCACGATCTCGAACCAGTTCTCGTCGCCGCGCCGGATCACCGGCATGTAGGGCTCCTTGCTGAACCGCTCGGGCAGGATGATCCAGTCGGCCGGGGTCGGCAGGGCCGATTGCGCCGAGGCGAGGCCGGAGGCGTCCATGCCGTAGGCGTCGCAACGCCCGGCGGCCAGGGCGCGCACGATCTGGTCCTGGTCGGCGAACAGCACAGGGGTGAAGGCCAGGTTGCGGCTGCGGAAATACTCCGCCGTGATGCTCTCGTTGGTGGTGCCCTGCAGCAGGCAGATCGACGCGCCGGCCAGCCCGGCCACGTTCTGCGCGTTGCTGCTGCGGCGGGCCATGAAGCCATGCCCATCGAAGAAGTAGTTGGCGGTGAAGCGTAGCCCCAGCGTGCTGTCGCGCAGCACGGTGTGGGTGGAGGTCAGCATCAGCACATCCACTTCGCCGGCGCCCAGTGCGGTGAAGCGGGTGGCGAAGGTCAGCGGCACCCAGCGCACGCGGGCGGGGTCGCCAAGGACTGCGGCGGCCAGGCCGCGGCAGAGATCGGCCACCATGCCCTGGTATTCGCCGCGCGAATCGACGGTGGTGAAGCCTGGCGTGTTGGTGTTAACGCCGCAATTCAGTTGGCCGCCCGCGCGAACCGCATCGAGCGTGCCCTGCGCCGCCGCAGGAAGGGCCAGGGCAAGGCTGAGCGCC
>JACMRO010000226.1 GCA_014376425.1 Rubritepida sp. | reverse complement strand
ACCGACACTGCGATTTTCAGTCGCATGCTCTACCAACTGAGCTACCTGGGCGCGGCGGTCCGGATAGCGGATGCTCGCACACCTGTCCAGCCAAGGCCCGTCCCCATGCAAATCGCCCGCCGCGCCCTCCTCGCCACCCCGCTTCTCGGCGGCCCGCTGCTGGCCAGCTGGGCGCCGGACCGCCCCATCCGCATCCTCGTCGGCTTCGCCGCCGGCGGTGGCACCGACATCGTCGCCCGGTTGATGGCCGAGCCAATGCGCGCAGCACTGGGCCAGCCCGTCCTGATCGAGACCCGTGCGGGGAGCAGTGGCCAGGTGGCGGCGCTGGCGGCGGCCCGCGCCGCGCCCGACGGCACCACCCTGCTGCTGGCTACCGCTGGGGAAATCGTGACCGCGCCGCTGCTGGCCCCCGGCCGGCTGCCCTATGACCCGGCGCGCGAGCTTGCGCCCATCACCAACGCCGTTCGGGTGCCCAACCTGCTGGTGGTCGGCGCCATGGTGCCCGCCACCCAGGCCGCCGAATTGCTGGCCCTGGCCCGCGCCCGCCCCGGGGCACTGACCTATGGCAGTTCCGGCATCGGCAACCTCGCACATCTGAATGGCGAACTTATCAACCGCATGGCCGGCGTGGAATTGACCCACGTGCCCTATCGCGGCCCCGCGGCCGCCATTGCCGATGTCGTCGCCGGGCGCGTGACGATGATGTTTGCCGGCGCCCCGGTGCTGATGCCGCTGATCCGTGAGGGACGGCTGCGGGTGATGGGGGTCACCGGGGCGCGGCGCCTCGCGGCCCTGCCCGAGTGTCCGGCGCTGGCGGAGACCCCGGCCCTGGCGGGGTACGCGCTGGAGAACTGGTTCGGCCTGTTCGGCCCCGCCGGCATGGCGCCCGAGGTGACGCAGGCGATCCACGCCGCCGCCACCGGGGCGCTGCGCGACGGCGAGGTGGTGCGCCGCCTGGCCGAGCAGGGGGTGGAGCCCGATCCCGATTCGCCGGCCAACTTCGCCGCCTTCATCGCCGCCGAGGGCCGCAAGCTGGCCGAGATCATCCGGGCCGCGAACATCACCCTGGAGGGATGACGCGGAAGCGCTCCTTCAACACCCGTCGCAGCAGCTTGCCCGCCTCGCTGCGCGGCAGTTCGTCGACGAATTCCACCGCGCGCGGCAGCCTGGGACCGGCCAGCCGGGCGCGGGCGAATTCCAACAGCGCCGTCGCGGTCAGGCCTTCTCGCGGCACCACGACGGCCAGCGGGCGTTCGCCGAATTCTGCGTCGGCCACGCCGATGACGCCGATATCGGCCACCAAAGGATGCCCGGCCAGCGCGGCCTCGATCTCCGCCGGATAGACGTTCACGCCGCCGGACAGGATGAGGTCGGCCCGGCGGTCGGACAGATACAGGTAGCCCTTGGCGTCGACATGCCCAAGGTCATGCAGCGTCGCCCAGCCGTGGTCGTTATAGGCCTCGGCGGGCTTCTCCGGCGCGTTGTGGTAAGCAAAGCGGGCGCCGCCCGCGAACCAGATGCGCCCCACCTCGCCCGGCGGCAGCGCCCCGCCGTCATCACCCAGGATGTGCACCGCGCCATAGGCGGGGCGGCCCACGCTGCCGGGTTTGCGCAGCCAGTCCGCGCTGTCGATGCAGCACACGCCGATGCCTTCGCTGCCGGCGTAGTACTCGCGCAAAATGGGCCCCCACCAGTCGATCATCGCGCGCTTGACCGCGACCGGGCAGGGGGCCGCGGCATGGATGGCGCAGCGATGGCTGGACAGATCATGCGCCCGGCGCGTGGCCCCGGACAGGGCGAGCAGCCGCACGAACATCGTCGGCACCCACTGGCTGTGCGTGACGCGATGCTTTGCGATCAGCGCCAGGCATTGTTCAGCATCAAATCTGCGAGTGATGATCGCGGTGCCGCCATGGTCGATGGCGCGCTGCACGTAGCGATTGGGTGCCGCATGATAGAGCGGCGCCGGCGACAGATAGACGGTGCGCTCGTCGAACCCGTAGAAATCCTTCCAGCTCATGTCGAACTCGGGCGTGTGGCGGTCCTCGAAAGGGGTCAGCGCTCGGCGGATGCCCTTGGGCAGGCCGGTGGTGCCGGAGGAGTACAGGAATTCCCGCCCGATCGGCCGCTGCGGCAGCGGCGCCGGCGGGACCGTGCCGGCCGCGCCCCGCCCTTCCTCCGTAGTCAGCCGCGCCCCGCCACCGGGCCGCGCCGCTGCCAGCGTGGCCAGGGCCGGCGCGTAGATCAGCAGCCTGGCACCGCTGTCGGCCAGTACATGTGCCACCTCATGCGGCTGCAGGTGGATGGATAGCGGCGTCACCATCAGCCCGGCACGCTTGGCGCCATAGCTCAGCACCAGAAAGTCGGGCTGGTTCTCCAGCAGCAGCGCCACCCCATCGCCCGGCTGCAGCCCGCGCGAGACCAGCCAGCGCGCCGCCTGCGTGGCTCGCTCATCGAGCTGCGCGAAGGTCAGGGTCTCACCTGAATCCACGAAGATGGCGGCAGGCCTGTCTGGCTGGCGCGCGGCCCATTGGCCCAGCAGCGGCATGGTGTTTCCCCCCGATGCCCCAGCCTGCCAGGGTGGCGGTGGGCGTCAACTCGTATAGCCTCGCCCCCGTTCCCAGGGAGAGACACATGGACGTTCAAAATGCCGTCGCCATCGTCACCGGCGGCGCGTCGGGCCTGGGCCTGGCTTCGGCCCGAAAGCTTGCCGCTTCGGGTGCGAAGGTGGTGATCGTGGACCAGGCGAGCAGCGCCGGCGCGGCCGTCGCGGCCGAACTGGGCGGCAGCTTCGCGGTGGCCGACGTGGCCGATGAAAGCAGCATGCAAGCCGCGGTGGAGCTGGCCAAAACGCTGGGCCCGGTGCGCGTGCTGGTGCATTGCGCCGGCCGTGGGGGCGCCCTGCGCATCCTGGAGAAGGACGGCACCCCGGGTTCGCTGGGGGAGTACGAATCCATCATCCGGGTGAACCTCACCGGCAGCTTCAACGCGCTGCGCCTGTGCGCCGCCGCCATGGCGCAGACCGAGCCGCTGCCCTCCGGCGAACGTGGCGTGGTGGTGCTGACGGCGTCCATCGCGGGGTATGAAGGGCAGATCGGCCAGATCCCCTACGCCTCGTCGAAGGCCGGTGTCATCGGCATGGCGATCGTGGCGGCCCGCGACCTGGCATCGAAGCTCATCCGGGTCTGCACCATCGCGCCGGGCATCATGGACACGCCGATGCTGGCGCGGCTGCCGGACCCGATCAAGGCGTCGCTCGGCGCCTCGGTGCCAAACCCGGCGCGGCTGGGGATGCCGGAGGAGTATGCGTCGCTGGCGATGCACATCATCGGCAATGCCTATCTCAATGGCGAGACCATCCGCATCGATGGCGCGTTGAGGATGGCGCCGCGCTAACGTCGGAGCGGAAACAAGGCCCGAAGGGCGGGGTCGCGCAGCCACAGCCCGCCCCACATGAACAGGCCGAGGTAAACGCTGAACAGCAGGTGGCTGAATAAGGGGCTGCCGGCGCGCAGCTGCGTGGTCAGCGCCCCGCCCAGCACGGCCATCATCAGCACCGCGCCCAACACCGCGGTCCGTGGCAGCAGGTACAGCGCCAGGCACGCCAGCTCGATTCCACCGATCTACAGCAAGGGCGCGTCCGGCCAGCCCAGCTCTGCCATCGTGCTGCGCGATATCTCCACGCCGAGGAGCTTGGGCGCGATCGAGGCGACCAGCATGAAAATCGCGAAAAGGGCGGTGAGGCCCCAGCCAAGCCGGCGCCTGGTCCGTTCATTCATGGAAACACCTTCACACTTGCAGTGCGCGCAGCGCCGCCCGCGGCGTCACTTGCTCGGCCGCGGCCAAGCGCGCGATGTCGGCGCCCGACACGTCGCCATGCGCATGCGCGAACAGCCCGGTCATCGCCCACAGGCAATCCAGCCCGGCCGCCATCGCGCCCGCCAGGTCGGTATGCGCGGTATCGCCCACCGCCAGGATCCGCGCCGGCGCAATGCCGTCGAGCAGCCCCAGCGTCGGGCCGTAGACCTGCGGGTCGGGCTTGCCGATCTCCAGCACCACGCCGCCCAGTTCGCGGTACACATCGGCCAGCGCCCCGGCGCACAGGATGCGCTCGCCCGCCACCATCACGGCTCGGTCCGGGTTGACGCACAGCATGGGCAGGCCGGCGGCGGCGCAGGCCTCCAGGTCGGCCCGGTAGGGCTCGACCGAGCGCGGGCCGCGATCGGGGTCGGGCCCGGTGTTGAGCAGAAAGCGTGCATCTGCCACGCGCGGCACGATCACTGCGGCACCGTCATCCACCACCGAAAGATCGCGCTCCGGCCCGATATGGAAGGCTGGGCCGGTAAAGCGCGCATCGGCGCCGGATTTCAGCAGCAGCCAGCTCGCCTCGCCGCTGCTCATGATGCCGTCATGCATTGCCGGCGTGATGCCCATCCCCTGCAGCATCTGGTCGATGTACCAGGCGCGCCGCGGGGCGTTGGTGAGAAAGGCAATACGCTTGCCGGCAGCCTTCATCGCGACCAACGCGTCGATGGCGCCCGGGTAGGGCTGGCGGCCGTCATGCACCACGCCCCACAGGTCGAGCACATAGCCGTCATACGCGGAGAAAGTCTCGGCGATGCTTTCGATGATCTTCAAGTGTCGGCCCCCACGGCGTCGCTGATGTGTCGCAGCCCGTCGCGCGCCAGCAGCGCCGCCAGGCCGTCCAGGATGGTTGGCACCAGTACCGGCCCGCCATAGGCGAAGCCGGTGTAGAGCTGCACTAGCGAGGCGCCGGCGCGGATCTTGGCGTAGGCCTGATCGGCCGTCGCCACCCCACCGACGCCCACCAGCACAATGCGCCCCTGGGCGTTTGTTTCGATATGGCGATGCGCCAGCCGCAGCATTTCCGTGCTGCGCGCGAAAAGCGGCGCGCCGGAAAGGCCACCGGCCTCGGCCCGCGCCGCGCCGCGCAGTGCGGGCCGCGCGATGGTCGTGTTGGCGATGATGACGCCGGCCACGCCGTGCGCCAGGCACACATCCAGCAGTCCGGGCAGTGCTGCATCGGCCAGGTCTGGCGCGATCTTGACCAGCAAGGGTACGGTTCGCGGTGGCATGGCGCCCAGTATGGCAGCCAGCTGCGCCTCGCCCTGCAGGTCGCGCAGCCCGGGCGTGTTGGGCGAGGAAATGTTGATGGTGACGTAGTCCACCAGGGGCGCCACCGCGGCGTACAGCGCGGGGTAGTCGCGCTCCGGCGCGGCGCCTTCCTTGTTGACGCCGATATTGGCGCCCAGCACGCCGGGCAGGGGGCGGCGCAGCGCCCGCAGACGGTGGAGATACGCCTCCAGCCCGCTATTGTTGAAGCCCATGCGGTTGATGACGGCGGCATCCTCGGCCAGCCGGAACAGCCGCGGCCGGGCGTTGCCGGCCTGCGGACGCGGGGTGACGGTACCGGCCTCGACATGGCCAAAGCCCAGCCGCAGCAGGGCTGCGACCGCCACGGCGTCCTTGTCGAAGCCAGCCGCGAGGCCCAGCGGGTTGGCGAAGTGCAGGCCCAGCACGGTGCTGGCCAGCGCGGCATGGCGGTCGGGCGCGGCGCGCCCGGCCAGGCCGAGCCCCAGCCCGCGCAGCGCCAGCCCATGCGCTGCCTCGGCATCCATGCGGCGCAACAACGGCAAAACGGCGGAAGCCAGTCCGGGGGTCATACGCAGCGCCATGCCAGAGGCCGGCCCGGGTGGGAAGCCACCGCCGCCTGCGCTATGGCGGGCCGGTGAAAGGCCCCGCCCTCCTCGTCGCCAGCGTGCTGCTCTTCGGAGTGCTGGACTCCAACAGCAAGGTGCTGGCGGGGGAATACGCCGCGGCGCAGGCCATACTGGTGCGTCACGCGGTGCTGCTCGGGCTGATGTTGGCGGCGCGCGCGGTGGTGCCCGGCGCCGGCGGCGCGCTCGGCACGCGGGCCCCGTGGCTGCACCTGCTGCGTGGGCTGTGCATGCTGGGCTCGGGCGTGGGGTTTTATGTGGCCGTCCGGCATATGCCGCTGGCCATGGGCTACCTGGTGTTCTTCACCGCGCCCTTCCTGATACTGGCGCTGTCGCGGCTCTTTCTGCGCGAGCCGGTGGCCCCTGCCGCCTGGGGCTGGTGCGGGGTGGGGTTCTGCGGCGTGCTGCTGGCGCTGCTGCCGCAGCTGGGCCAGGGCGCCGACTGGCTGGGCCTGGCCGGCGCGCTGTTCGCGACGCTCTGCTACGCAGTCAACATGATCATCAACCGCAGCCTGCGCGCCGAGCAGGGTTTCGCGCGGCTGCTGGTCTGGCCCGGCATCATTTGCATCCTGGCCAGCGCCCCCTTCGCCGCCGAGCACTGGGTGGCGCCGGGGCTGACCGACTGGTTCCGCCTCAGCGTCAATGGCGTGATCGCGGGGGTCGCTGGGGTATGTCTGGCCTATGCCTTCCGGTATTCGGCGCCGGCGCGGTTGGCACCGTTCGAATTCGTGGCGCTGCCCTGGAGCGTGGCGCTGGACTGGTTCGTGTTCGGCAACGCGCCGGGGTGGTCGACGCTGCTGGGTGGTGCGGTGGTGGTGGCGGCTTGCGTGATGAGCGAGCGGGCGCGTCGTCAGTCGAAGGCCGCCGGAAACACGTGAAGCCCATCGGCGCCCAGGGCCAACGGCAGCACCCGTGTGACCGCCGCCATCGGCAACGGCCCGTATAGATGCGGGAACGACCCCGGGCGGCCGGCTGCCGGCGGCTCGAACCGTAGCGCCTCGCCAAGCGCCGCCACCGCCGCCTCGACGATGACCAGATCCGTCTCCCCGGCCCGATGCTTCGCCGCGGTGGCACGCAGCTGCGCCGCCGTGGAGAAGTGAAGGAAGCCATCGCGCCGGTCGTCGGCGCTGCCGGTGTAGGCGCCCGCCGCCACCGCCGCGGCCCAGTCGGCGTGGCGCACCAGTGTGTAGATGTGTGTGTCCATTCGCGCTTTTCAGGCCGCCAGGCGGTAGAGCGCAAGCCCGCCCGCCTCGGCCACTGGCACCCGGCCCACCGCCCAGCCGGGCAGCACGCTCAGCGCATGCCAGTGCGTGGCGCCGGGGGCGGGGTTGGGCAGCGCGCCGGCCAGCGCGCGCGCCGCTACCCGCCTGCACATCGCCAGTGCCGGGCTGTCGGCCGGCATGTCCCAGGCGCGACCGTCCTGCCGCCAGCAGCCGAACTGGAACGGCGCGCGGCACACCGCCGCCACCATGGCCCCCAGCCCCGCAGCCGCGGCGCCATGCGCGAAGCGGGTGGCCGCCACCTCGCAGCCCAGTGCGAGCCGCGCCCGGTGCAGCACCAGTGCTGCCAGCGCCTCCACACCGCGCGCGCCACAGCCGGCGGTTTCCGCATGGAGCGTGCGGGCCAGGATTTCCTCAGGGGTCATCTGTATGGTCATTTGCGGGTCGCCTCTTCCAGCTTGGCTTCGATGCGCAGCAGATGGTCGGTGATGCGCTGGTCCACGCCGCGCATCAGCGACAGCGGGACGTAGGTGCGCGCGACTTCCAGCTTGAAGGCCGCCAGTTCGTCGCGGGTGCGGCTCAGCCCGTCGGTCGAGCGCAGGTCACCGCGCTCGATCCGGTTGTCGAGTTCGCGCCGGATGCCGTGCAGCATCCAGAACAGCACACAGAGCAGCTTGGTCTGGATGGCCATCACCACCAGCCCGGGGGGAATATCGGCGGGATTCATGCTACACCTCTTCGAACGAGGAACCTGGACATGTGGAACGAGCCTTATCTGGAGACCTGCTGCCGATCGGCCCTGCACCGGCTGACGCTGGTGCAGGGCCATGGCCGGCCGGATGGGTTGAAGGACGGGGCCTGCCTGCAACGGCTGGGCGGCATGGGCCTGGCCGCGCTGCGCGACGACGGCCGGTGGCAGATCACTGCCACTGGCCGCGACGCGCATCGGACCTTCATCCGCGCCAGGACGGTGGGCGCGGCGGTGGCGGCAGCCGGGGCAGCCGCACCGGTTCGCTGAGGATCAGCCCCGCAATCGCATCCAACGCGTCGTCCCGGGCGGCGCGGTCGCCCGGGCGCCATTCCGACATTTCGGAAGCCAGCCGGCCGACCAGCACTTCGTCATGCGCATGCAGCCGCCGCGCCGCCAGCAGCGGGTCCAGCGCGGCCAGGATACGCTCATGCTTGGCGCGGTGGCTGACATGCTCGCGCACCACGCAGGCGATGCGGGCCTCGGAAAGGGCGCGGCGCAACAGCGCGGGCAGGAACTTGCCCAAGCCGTTGGTTTCGATGAACACCGCCGGCAGATGCAGGTCGCGCACGACATCCACCACCTGGCGGCATTGCTGGCCGGCGCTGTCGTCGCCGGCCTCGGGGTCGTGCCGCAGCCAGGCCAGGCGCTGCAGGTAGAACCGCCCCTCGGCGTCGACGAAGGCGGCCGCGAGCACCGAGCCGTCACCGCCATCGGCGCGCCCGAAGGACGGATCCCAGAAGGCGGCGCCGGAAACCATCCGGGCGCCCATCAGGAACATCTGCGCCCGTCCATTGGCCTCGCGGTAATCCGGCTCGTCCCGGTAGCGGACGATGAGCGACGGATCGAGCCGGATGCTCTCGCTGCGGACCGCCTGCAACTGCATCTGGCGGGCGAAGTGGATGGGGCCGACGCGATCGCGCAGGGTTTCAATGACGGGCAGCGGAAACCGTTCGGGCCAGGCGCTCAGCCCGGCGCGGTTGAGCAGCGGGATGACCATGCGCCGCGCCCCGGTCAGCATGGCCTCGGCCGGCCGGTAGAGGCTTTCGTTCGTGTGCGGGGTGCCCACGAACATTTGCGTGCCATGCGGCACCAGCACGAATTCGCATTCCGCCAACCGCAGCCGCATGTCGGCGCGCTTGGTCGCGGTGTCGCAATTGCCCGCCACCTCCACATCGTCGCAGATAATCATCTCGGCCCGCGCGCCGGTGATGTTGCCGGTAAGGCCCTGCGCCAGCATCGACGGGTCGCGTAGTATCGCCTGGCGGGGGACGGTGAAGCGGTCCGATGCCCAGGCATCCTCGCCATCGGGCAGCAGATGCTCGCATAGCGGGTGCTTTTCGATGATGCGGCGCACCTGGTTGACCATCTTGGCCGCCAACGCCTGATCGGCCGCCAGCACCAGGATGCGGGTATCGGGTTCGCGGTGCAGCCACCAGGCACAGAACAGCCCGACCATGGTGGATTTGCCCGACCCACGAAATGCCATCAGCAGCAGCCTCCGTTCGTCCGCCGCCACCCGCTGGTCCAGCCAGCGGGCGATTCGGCGATGATGGGTGGGGGTGGAAAGGCCCTGGGTCTGGTTCCAGACCCAGGTGAACTCGATGAAGTCAGTCTTCGGCCTCATCCGGCAAACCCTCCTGGGCTAGTGCCGCCCGTGCGCGGGCGACCATGGCGCTGCTGTCGTGTTGACCGTCCTGCGTGCTGTTCCCCCCAATTTTTTGCAGCGCATCGGCATGGGCGATCGCCGCCTTCGCCGCGTTGTGGCGGGCGTAGAAGCGCTTTGCCCGCTCCGGATCGTCGTCGTTGCTGCCCATGAAATTGTCGTATTCGGTGATGACGCGCATGAGCCTCGCGGCCATGTCCTGGTCCGAGCGGCGGGGCCGCGGCCGGGCCACGTCAGAGCCTTGGCTTCAGGGCCCGCACGTACAGCGTGCCGGTGTCCACGGTGATGGAACCGGCGCTGATGTTCTGCGCCGTGACGCGCACCTGGTTGGTCGACGCCGTGCCGCCCACGGCGGCGTGGAAGACGACGCCACCATTCTGGAACCCGGCGTCCTTGGCGAAACCCGCGGTAACGTGGTCGCCCTGCCGCACGCCGGCCAGGGTGACGTCACGCGTGGCGGTGGTGTTGGCGGCCAGCGCCGGCAGCACCCAGCCGGTATCGGCCACGGTGTATTCACGCACGCCCCATTTGCGGCCGCCGCCGAAGAGCACCATCGGCGCCTGGGTGGCCGGGGCGTAGAGCCGCAGTGCCTTGAGCACCGCGGTCGCCGAGCCGCCGCGCACGCCAATCACCGCGAAGCGCGCATTGGCGTGGAGGGTGACGCGCTGCAGCCGGTTGAGCGCCACGCCGGCGGACAGGCTGTCGAGGTTGGAATTGCCCTCCCACCACATCGACGGCGCGCCGGCCCACAGCACGTTCATGTTGGACAGCAGGGCCGGCGCGTTGCCGTCCAGCACATTCTCGCTGCCGTCGAACTGCATGACGACGGGCCGCAGTTCGCTGCCCTCGGCGGCGATGAAGAACTCGCGGCAATCGGTGCTGTCCACCACGAAACCCAGGGCGCGGGAGGTGGGAATGGTCACGCTCTCGGCGTTCAGGCCGAAGGACGACAGACCGGCGAAGCCGAAGCCGGTCAGGGTGGTGGGCGGGCCTGCGGGGTTGGAGGACAGCACCACCATCTCGTCGAAACCCACGCCGCCGGCGCCATCGATCGTCTGCCGGAAGGCGCGGGTGCGAATATTGGGCGCATCGGCGATGAGCCGCGGCGTGCCATGCGCTGCCGCCGCCTGGTGCAGCGACATCACCGTGCCACCGGCGCGGGTGGCCGTGGCGGTGTAGTCGATGCCGTTGCCGGTGAAGGCGTAGGTGCCGGTGTAGGCGACCTCGTAGACGCAGTCATTGGCGCCGCCGGTGTGACGGGCGACGAAGGGGCTGCACGCCTCCATGCGAATGCCGCGGGCCATGATGTTGCGGGCATCCGCCGCTTCGATCAGGAACGGGATGGCGTCCACCGTGCCGGGCGTGCCCTGCCTTTGCAGTTCGAATGCCGGCGAGATGAACAGGTGCTGATTGTGCCGGTTGTAGGCGCCGGCGGCGTTGGAGAAGCGCACGCCGAAGCGCGACTGCGTCGGGTTGCAATCCGACGCGCAGGCGAAGTGGCCGCCGATGTAGTTGACCGAGTTGTTCCACGCGGCCGCGGTCGCGGTGCGCACATCCAGCCCGTACTTGTTGTTGACGATGCGGCCGAGCTGCATCGTGCTGTCCTCGAAACCGCGATCCTCACCCAGGGTGCGGATGCCGATGGTGAAGCCCTCGGCCTGGCGCACCTCGACATGGCAGGAGTCGAGGTTGCGCAGCACGATGCCGATATCGGCCTCGTTCGACCAGTTGGCCTGGGTGGCGCGCAGCACGCGCAGGCCTTCGTAGCGCCGGGTCGCGGTGCGGAAAGCGCCGCCGCTGCCGATGGTGAGCGCCGTACCTGCCGGGCCGGCGTAGAGAATGAGGCCGCGCATCACCAGCCCGCCACCATCGCCGCTGAAGACCAGCGGCATCGTGGTGCGGTGCGTACCCTCGCCGATCACCAGCACCTTGCCCGAGACGGCGGCCGCGTTCATCGCCGCCTGCAAGGCCGGGCCGTCATCGGTGCTGCCATTGCCGGTGCTGCCGAAATCGCGCGCCGACAGCGTTTCGGACAGCTTGTCCTCCACACTGCGCGGCACCGCACCGGGGAAGGCGCTGGTGATGGCGCCGCCCTGCGGGAAGAGCGCCACATTGCCGGCGGAGTCAAAGCCCAGCACCCGGCCAGAGCGGCCGCCGGCCAGCGGCAGCACCATGCTCGCCGTCTCCGAAGGATCGAGCCGGATGGCGTTGCTCAGCCCGTCCTGCGCCTCCTGCATCGCGGCCACCTGGTAGTCCAGCTCGTCATTCAGGACGCGGGCGCGCAGCACGCCGTTCTCCTGAAAGTCCGTGGTGCGGGCCAGCCGCAGCCGGCGCAGCAGGGTCAGGCGCCGGCCGTTCGCGGGTGCCGTGGCGAAGACGACCTGGCCGCCCTCGCTGACGCCGGCGCCGGTGGTCGAATAGCCGCCGAACTGGCGGACGCCGTCCAGCCGCACCTCGAGATCGCCGACCGCGAAGATCGGGAAGGGATAGGTGAAGGCCGCCTGCACGCCATCCGTGGCGTACTGCACACGCGGCGCCACATCACCAATGCGAATATGCTCAGCCATGCTGAAGCTCCTGAATGAAGGGGGGAAGGGGTTGCGCGGGTGACTCTGGAGAGGGCTTTGCCCTCCCCAGACCCCACCCACCAAAGGCCGAAAGGCCCTTGGAACCCGGGTGATCGGAAGTCGGGGAGGGGGCTTGTTGGGACCGTTGAACGGGCGCGACCGGCCCCCCCCCCAGCTTCCGATAAATCTCACGGCCCAGGGGCGGGTCGCCCCTGGTGGGGTGGGGCATGGGGGGGGGGAAAGCCCTTCCCCGGGTCGGCAGCGCGCCCCCCCCCCCACCAGTCCCGCACGTTT